>NZ_JBEOVM010000060.1:0-39924 GCF_040295505.1 Streptomyces sp. NPDC002790
GGTCTCGTAGCGGAGCTACTAGGGCATTTCGGCAACGCCGCGAGCGTGCGTGCCAGACCCCGCGAGGCAGACGGGACTTTCGAAACACGCCCTAGGCGTGCTCAGCGGCGCCGCAGTAGCCCGTCCCGCGTCGCCCGCGCCACCGCCGACGTACGTGAGTCGACGCCCAGCTTCGCGTAGATGTGCACGAGGTGGGACTTGACCGTGGCCTGGCTCAGGAACAGCTCGCGGGCGATCTCCGCGTTGGACAGGCCGTCGCGCACGTGCCGCAGCACCTCCAGCTCGCGCCTGCTCAGCGCCTCCGCGGGTGCCCGCATCCGGCCCATGAGCCGGTCGGCGACGGCGGGCGCGAGCGCGGAGCGCCCGGACGCCGCGGTGCGGACGGCCGCCGCGAGCTCCTCGGGCGGGGCGTCCTTCAGCAGGTAGCCGGAGGCCCCCGCCTCCACGGCCGCGAGGATGTCCGCCTCGGTGTCGTACGTGGTGAGCACGAGGACGCGCGGCCCGTCGTCGAGTGCCGCGATCCGCGCGGTGGCCTCGGCGCCGTGCATCGTCCCGGCGCCGAACTGCAGGTCCATGAGGACGACGTCCACGTCCCCCGCCAGCTCCACCGCCCGCTCGGCGGTCGCGGCCTCCGCGACGATCGCGAAGTCCGCCTCCGCATCGAGCACGGCCCGCAGCCCGGCGCGTACGACGGGGTGATCGTCGGCGAGCAGCAGCCGGATCACGCGGCACCTCCGGCGGGCAGAGGCGTCGGCGCGGCGACGGGTGTGTCGACGCCCGGTGTCGAGTACACGGCGACAGGCCTGCCGACGCCGAACATGGCCCGCGGCCCGCGGCGCCGGATCACGTCGCATCCCCGGAGGGCACCGGCACCGGCAACGGCAGCGTCACCGCGACCGCCGTGCCGCGGCCCGGCTCCGATTCGACGGTGAACGTGCCGCCGAGTTCGCTCACGCGGGAGCGCATCGCGACGAGGCCGAAGCCGCCGTCGCCGCCGTCCGGGGCGCGATCCGGGTCGAAGCCCGCGCCGTCGTCCACCACGTCCAGGGCCACCGAGGTCTCCATGAAGCTGAGGGTGATCTCCGCGCGGTCCGCCCGCGCGTGCCGCACCGTGTTGGCGAGCGCCGACTGGGCGATGCGCAACAGCGCCACTTCGTACGGCGTGGGGAGTTCGTGCGGGGTGCCGCTCACCGAGAAGCGGGCGGTCAGGCCGGGCGCCGTGGCGCACAGCCGGTCGAGGGCACCGGCCAGCGAGCCGACGTCCAGGTCGGGCGGGGCGAGGGCGCGTACGAAGCGGCGGGCCTCCGTGAGGTTGTCCTGCGCCGTGGCCCTGGCCCGCTCGACGTGCCCGGCGGCGGGGGAGCCGGCGGGCAGTTCGCGCCCGGCCGCGACCAGCAGCAGCTGGATCGAGGACAGGCCCTGCGCCAGCGTGTCGTGGATCTCCCGGGCCAGCCGCTCCCGCTCGGCGAGCGTGCCGCCCGCGCGCTCCGCCGCCGCGAGTTCGGCGCGGGTGGCGACCAGCTCCTCGATCAGCCGCTGCCTGCGCTCGCTCTCCCGGTACAGCGCCTGATACCCGAGCACGGTCGCCACGGCGACGGCCGCACCGAGCAGCGGCCCTATGAACGCCCCCGGGTTCACCGCCCCGTCATGACCGACGTACGAGCAGATGGCCGCGCCCGCGGCGATGCCCACCGCGGGGACGCCCCAGCGCGCGGGAAGCAGATGCAGCAGCAGGAAGTACAGCGGGAACGCCAGCCACAGCGCGTCGGGCGAGAGCACGAGCAGCGCCGCCCACACCGCCCCCAGCACGCCCAGCCACCACGCGGCGCCCGCTCGCCTGGACCGTACGACGGGCAGCGTCGCGCCCACCCCGTAGACGACGCCCATCGCCCCGGCCACCGTCACCACCGCCGCGACCGGCTCGTCGGACCGTCCGGTCAGGGCGCGTACGACGACGAGCGCGAGCAGGCCCGCCGTCAGCAGATGCAGACAGAGGCGCAGCGCGCGCAGCGCGGGGGTGAGGGAGCGTGGATCCATACCACCCACCAGCGTACGAAGCCCGGACACGGAACCCGTCAACCGAAAGTTCGAAAGGCGCGTCCTCCCTTCGATTCGGGTGAAGCGTGCTGTGGCGCGATGCCCGCGGGGGTCCTTGAGCAGCAGTCTTGGCGGCATGTTCGTTGCATGGAGAGATCTACGGTTCGCCAGGGGCAGGTTCGCCCTGATGGGGACCGTGATCGTACTGATCACGCTGCTCGTGGGACTGCTGTCGGGACTGACGGCGGGCCTCGCGCGGGACAATACGTCGGCGCTCACCAGGCTGCCCGCCGACCACCTCGCCTTCGCCCGGCCCGCCGACGGCCAGTCGGTGTCGTTCACGGCGTCCACGGTCCGCCCCGAGCAGTGGCGCGACCTCGCGGCGCGCAAGGGCGTCGAGAGCGCGGAGCCGATCGGCATCGGCACGGTGAACGCCGAGGCGGGCCGGCAGACCGCCGCTGTCTCCGCGTTCGGCGTGCGCCAGGGCTCGGGCCTCGCACCCGACGAGACGGAGCCCGGCACGGCGGTCCTGTCCACCAAGGCGGCGAAGGAGCTGGGGGCGGCCACGGGCGACAAGCTCACCCTCGGCGGCACGCGCCTCACGGTCGCCGCGGTGTCCGGCGACGCCTCGTACAGCCACACCCCGGTCGTCTGGACGCACCTCGACGACTGGCAGCACATCACGCCCACGGGAGGCGGCGGCGAACGCGCGACGGTGATCGCACTGCGCACGGGAGCGGCCGCCGACCTGGGCGCTGCCGACAAGGCCGCGGGCACGGACACCACCACCATCGACGGCGCCCTGTCCGCCATAGGTTCCTACCAGGCCGAGAACGGTTCGCTGCAACTGATGCGCGGCTTCCTCTTCGCCATCTCGGCGCTCGTCGTCGGCGCGTTCTTCACGGTGTGGACGATCCAGCGCAGCGCGGACATCGCGGTCCTCAAGGCCCTCGGCTCGTCGACCCGCTACCTCCTGCGGGACGCACTCGGCCAGGCGGTCCTGATGCTGGTCGCGGGTACGGCGGTCGGCACCGGCCTCGCCACCCTCGTCGGCGCCTTCGTCCCGGACACGGTGCCGTTCGTCCTCGACCCGCTCACCGCGCTCGGCCCGGCCGCCGTCATGACGGCCCTCGGCCTCGCGGGCGCCGCCCTGTCCATCCGGCGGATCACCGCCGTCGACCCCCTCACCGCACTCGGGAGCGCCCGATGACCCTGCTGCTCGACGACATCACCCTGACCTACGCCGACGGGGACGGCCGGCTCACGGCCCTCGACCGGGTCGGCCTCCAGGTACCGGCCGGCGGCCTCACGGCGGTGGTGGGCCCGTCAGGATCCGGCAAGTCCAGCCTTCTGGCGGTGGCGGCGACGCTCGTCACCCCCGACAGCGGCCGCGTGGTCATCGACGGAACCGAGGCCACGACCCTGACCCGCAACGAATCGGCGGAACTGCGCCGCCGCGCGATCGGCATCGTCTTCCAGCAGCCGAACCTGCTGCCGTCGCTCACCGCGCTGGAACAACTCCAGGTGATGGCCCACCTGGAGGGCCGCAAGCCCCGCGAAGTACGGGACAGGGCACGGGAGTTGCTCTACGCGGTCGGCCTGTCCGCCCAGTCCCACCGCCGCCCCCACCAACTCTCGGGCGGCCAGCGTCAGCGCGTGAACATCGCCCGCGCCCTGATCAACGAGCCGCGCATCCTCCTGGTCGACGAACCCACCAGCGCCCTCGACCACGAACGCGGCGCCGCAGTCCTGGACCTCCTCCGCACCCTGACGCGAGAACGCGGCACGGCGACGGTCCTGGTCACCCACGACCGCGACCACTTGACGGTGGCGGACGAGGTCCACGAGATGCGCGACGGCACAATTGACGTGTCGGCCATTTCAAGCCCTGGCGCGGCGTGAGTTTCTTCAGGCTCGGCGACGGGTGAGCAATTCAAGCCCCTGCGGCGATTGAGCAGGTCTTTCCAGCTCCGCCGGCGATTGAGGCGCGGGGCCCGGGGCAGCGCCCCGCGACGTCAAGCACTGTGGCCGGAACTGGCCAACGCCACCGACAGCTCCCGCGCCACCTGTTGAAGGATCGGCACGATCTTCTCCGTGGCCGCCTCCGTCACCCGCCCCGCCGGCCCAGAAATCGAAATCGCCGCAGCGGTGGGCGAATCGGGAACGGACACCGCAAGGCACCGCACCCCGATCTCCTGCTCGTTGTCATCAACCGCATACCCGGCCTGCCGCACATCCTCCAGCGCGTCGAGAAACCCCTCGGGCGTGGTGAGCGTCTTCTCGGTGGCGGCAGGCATCCCCGTACGCCCGAGCAACGCCCGCACCTCCTCCGGAGGCGCGTACGCGAGCAGCGCCTTGCCCACCCCGGTCGAGTGCGGCAGCACCCTGCGGCCGACCTCGGTGAACATCCGCATGGAGTGCTTGGACGGCACCTGGGCGACGTACACGACCTCGTCGCCGTCGAGGAGCGCCATGTTCGCGGTCTCGCCGGTCTCCTCGACGAGGCGCGCCAGGTACGGGCGGGCCCACGTGCCGAGGAGCCGGGACGCGGACTCGCCGAGCCGGATGAGCCGCGGGCCGAGCGCGTAGCGCCGGTTGGGCTGCTGGCGTACGTAGCCGCAGGAGACGAGCGTGCGCATCAGGCGGTGGATCGTCGGCAGCGGCAGCCCGCTGCTGGCGGAGAGCTCGCTGAGGCCGACCTCACCACCGGCGTCGGCCATCCGCTCGAGCAGATCGAAGGCGCGCTCAAGGGACTGGACGCCGCCGGTGGGTGCGGACTTGGCGGCATCAGTGGTGCTGGCGTCGGGCGTCGGCACAGCGTTCCTTTCGGGGTGGCAGGCAGAAATGCAGCCTACCGGCGGCTTCCTGTCCAGTGATCCCTTGACCTATAAGTTCGTCGGTAGCTACGTTCTGCGTACCGGAATTTTAATTCCACCTTGTGGAAACGTCCAGGGTTCGCGCCTCTCGCATCCGGGCCTTGACGGTTCCCGAAGTCTGAGTGAAAGTCCTTCAACAGAACGTTGAAGCTTGAGGAGGCCCAGGTGTCGGACGCCGAAGTCCAGATCGAACTCGTGCTGCGCTCGACGCGCGTCATCACTCCCGAAGGTACGCGCCCCGCGTCGGTCGCCGTCGCCCAGGGAAAGATCGTCGCGGTGCTCGCGCACGACGCGGAGATCCCGGCCGGGGCCCGCCTCGAGGACTTCGGCGACGACGCGCTGCTGCCCGGCATCGTCGACACGCACGTGCACGTCAACGACCCGGGGCGCACCGAGTGGGAGGGCTTCTGGACCGCCACCCGCGCCGCGGCGGCCGGCGGCATCACGACCCTCGTCGACATGCCGCTCAACTCCCTGCCGCCGACCACGACCGTCGACAACCTTCGTACGAAGAAGGACGTGGCCGCCTCCAAGGCGCACATCGACGTCGGCTTCTGGGGCGGCGCGCTGCCCGACAACGTCAAGGACCTGCGCCCGCTGCACGACGCCGGGGTCTTCGGCTTCAAGTGCTTCCTGTCGCCCTCCGGCGTCGACGAGTTCCCGCACCTGGACGCCGACCGGCTCACCGCCTCCATGGCGGAGATCGCCGGCTTCGGCGGGCTGCTCATCGTGCACGCCGAGGACCCGCACGAGCTGGACGTGGCGCCGCACAACAGCGGCCCCAAGTACGACGACTACCTGGCGACCCGCCCGCGCGTCTCCGAGGACGTCGCCATCAAGGGCCTGATCGACACCGCCAAGCGGATCGGCGCCCGCATCCACATCCTGCACCTGTCGTCCTCCGACGCGCTGCCGCTGATCGCCGCCGCGAAGGCCGAGGGCGTCGAGCTGACCGTCGAGACCTGCCCGCACTACCTCACGCTCACCGCCGAGGAAGTCCCGGACGGGGCAAGCGAGTTCAAGTGCTGCCCGCCGATCCGCGAGGCCGCCAACCAGGACCTGCTGTGGCAGGCGCTCGCCGACGGCACGATCGACTGCATCGTCACCGACCACTCGCCGTCGACGGCCGACCTGAAGACCGACGACTTCGCGACCGCGTGGGGCGGCATCTCCGGCCTCCAGCTCAGCCTCTCGGCGATCTGGACGGCCGCCCGCGCCCGCGGCTACTCCCTTGAGGACGTGGTCCGTTGGATGTCGGAGCGTACGTCGAAGCTGGTCGGCCTCGACGGCCGCAAGGGCGCCATCGCGGTCGGCCGCGACGCCGACTTCGCCGTCCTCGCCCCCGAGGACACCTTCAGCGTCGACCCGGCCGCCCTCCAGCACCGCAACCGCGTCACCGCGTACGCGGGCAAGACGCTGCACGGCGTCGTGAAGTCGACCTGGCTGCGCGGCGAACGCATCGTCGCCGACGGTGAGTTCACCGCCCCGCAGGGGCAGTTGCTCCAGAGGGCCAAGTAGCGCGAGGAGTCTCAACTAATGGCCCGCCACGCGGAGTTGGGCGAGTAGCCCGTACTCTGTTCGGCTTGCGGGGCACACCGGCCTGACAGCACCGGTGTGCCCCGCATTTCCTTTTCCGGCGTTACGCGGCGTGCCCGCCGTCCACCGCGAATTCGGCGCCCGTCACGTACGAGGCCCCGGCGCCCGCCAGATACGCGACCGTCGACGCCACCTCGTCCGCGGTGCCGTAGCGGCCGAGCGCCGTCGCCGCGGCCTGTTCCGCCGCGTACGGTCCTTCGGCCGGATTCATGTCGGTGTCCGTCGGGCCGGGATGCACGATGTTCGCCGTGATGCCGCGCCCGCCCAGCTCACGGGCGAGCGCCTTCGTCAGTCCGATCAGGGCCGCCTTGCTCGTGGCGTACAGCGTGCCGCCGGGCCCTGGCACGTGCTGGGCCATGCAGGAGCCGACGGTGACGATCCGGCCGCCCTCGGGGAGTCTGGCCGCCGCGGCCTGCGAGGTGAGGAAGACGCCGCGCACGTTCACGTCGAGCGCGCGGTCGACGTCCGCGGGCGAGAAGCCGTCCAGCGGGCCGAGCGCACCCACGCCGACGTTGTTGACCAGCACGTCGATCCGCCCGAGCCCCGCCACCGTCCGCCCGACCACCTCCGCCGCCTCACCCGCGTCCGCCGAGTCGGCCCGCACCGCGAGCCCCCGCCGCCCCAGCGCCTCGATCCGCCGCACCACCTCCTCCGCGGCCTCCTTGCCCTGTACGTAGGTGAGTGCCACGTCGAAGCCGTCGCGGGCGAGCCGCAGCGCCGTCGCCGCGCCGATTCCGCGGGATCCGCCGGTCACCAGAGCCACCTTGCCGTTCATGTCGCCTCCTGTAGGGAGCGGATGTTGTGGCTTCAAGTACAGCGATCCACGGAGGTGGGGGCTGGCGGCAAATGGACGTCGATGTCGTGGGCGGCGCGCGAAGGATGTGAACTCGAGGAAAACGTGGGGGAGTTGGTGTTGACATGACCACCTCTACGCGCGTCACACTGTGGGCATGAAGACTCCCCCACGCTTCTTCAGTGCCGTCGCCGTCGCAGCCGCTCTCCTCCTGGGCGGCGTGGGCGGCTCCACCGCGATCGCCGCACCGGCCGCGCAGGCCCCGGCCGTCGCCTCCCACACCGTCTCGGCCGCCGCCGTCGGCGACATCTGCGCCTCCGCGCTGCCCGCCGAGGCGCACGACACGCTGGACCTCATCGAGCAGGGCGGACCGTACCCGTACGAGCAGGACGGCACGGTCTTCTCCAACAGGGAGGGCATCCTGCCCGACCAGTCGTCCGGCTACTACCACGAGTACACGGTGATCACGCCGGGCTCGGACGACCGTGGCGCCCGCCGCATCGTCACCGGCGACTCCGACAAGGAGGACTACTACACGGCGGACCACTACGCGTCCTTCGACCTGGTCGACTACACCTGTTGAGAACCTGCTGAGCCATCCCCGGCTCCGTAGTTCCGTAGGTCCGTACTCCGTAGTGATCAGCTCTTGCGCTGGGCCTCGACGGCCGCGAACACGGCGAACGCGAACACGATCAACGCGATGCTGCCGTAGACCTCGTGGCCGTCGAGGAACCCGATCCGTTCGATCAACCCCCAGCCCAGCCACCCCGTGAACTCGTGCAGGATGCCGACCGCGCCCTGGAGCAGGGCGAAGCCGCCGATGACCTCGATGATCTGCAGCCACTGCTGTTTGTTCATGCACAGGACTCTCGCCCCGCGGACCCCCCACCCACATCGGCCGTGGGGCGAGCCCCGTACGACTCCGGTAGCGGAGCGCGGGGCGCCGGCCGCGACCAAAGTCGACGGGGGTACGACTTTGGTCGCGGAAGCGGCGCTCGGGACGGTGCCGAGCGCCCCGGGTGCGTAGATTTGTCGACCATGGAAGCAGTGCGGCAGACCGGAACCCCGCAGGCGGCGGATACGCCCGCCGAGCGCTGGCGCCGATGGCTGCTGCCCTCGGCCGTCGCCGACGAGCTCGACCTGGACCCCGAGGGGCAGCCGGGCCGCAGGCGGCGCACCGCCCGCGACTGGATCGTCGACTTCAGCTGCTTCGGGATCGCGGTCTTCCTCGGCCTGATCTTCGCCGAGCAGGTCTGGGACGACCCGAACACATCGCCCGTCGTCGCCGTGATCGACCAGGTGCTCGGCGCCCTCGCCTGCGCCGCGATCTGGCTGCGCAGACGCTGGCCGCTCGGCCTCGCCCTGGCGATGCTCCCGGTGAGCTTCCTGTCCAACACCGCGGGCGGCGCGTCCATGATCGCGCTGTTCACGCTCGCCGTGCACCGCCCGTTCCGCTACATCGGCTGGGTGGCGGGCGTCTCCATCGCGCTCCTCCCGCTGTTCTTCTGGCTGCGGCCCGACCCCGAGTCCTCGTACCTGCTGTCGGTCTCGTTCACCGTCATCCTCACGATCACGGTCGTCGGCTGGGGCATGTTCGTCCGCTCCCGCCGCCAGCTCCTGATGTCCCTGCGGGACCGGGCGCGCCGCGCCGAGACCGAGGCCGTGCTCCGTGCCGAGCGGGCCCAGCGGCTCGCCCGCGAGGACATCGCGCGCGAGATGCACGACGTGCTCGCCCACCGCCTCACCCTGCTGAGCGTGCACGCGGGCGCCCTGGAGTTCCGCCCCGACGCGCCCCAGGTCGAGATCGCCCGGGCCGCGGGCGTGATCCGGGAGAGCGCGCACGAGGCGCTGCAGGACCTGCGCGAGATCATCGGCGTGCTGCGCGCGGCGGACCACGGCGACGAGTCGGGGCGGCCGCAGCCCACCCTCGCCGCCCTCGGCACGCTGGTCGCCGAGTCCCGCGAGGCCGGCATGAAGGTCGACCTCGACGACCGGGTCCCCGAAGCGCAGGCCGTGCCCGCCTCCACCGGACGCACCGCCTACCGCATCGCCCAGGAAGGCCTGACCAACGCCCGCAAGCACGCCCCTGGCGCCGGGGTCGCGGTCACGGTCGAGGGCGGCCCGGGGGACGGCCTCACGGTCACCGTGCGCAACCCGCCGCCGCCCGGCGCGGTGCCGCACGTCCCCGGCTCGGGGCAGGGCCTGATCGGCCTCGTCGAACGCGCCACGCTCGCAGGTGGCCGGCTCGCCCACGGGGCGGAACCGGACGGCGGATTCGCGGTGCGGGCGTGGCTGCCGTGGCCGGAGTGAGAGCCACGGGGAAGCGGCCGGTGTGCACACAGCGGTGATCGACCCTCGCTACGGTGGCGCCATGACCTCGATCCGCCTCCTCATCGTCGACGACGACCCCCTCGTGCGCGCCGGGCTCACCTTCATGTTCGGCGCCGCCGAGGACATCGAGATCGTCGGCGAGGCCGCCGACGGCAGCGAGGTGGACGCGCAGGTGGCCCGGCTGCACCCGGACGTCGTCCTCATGGACCTGCGCATGCCGACCCTGGACGGCCTGTCCGCCACCGAGGCACTACGCGCGCGTGACGGCGCGCCAGAGGTGATCGTCCTGACCACGTTCCACGCGGACGAACAGGTGCTGCGGGCGCTGCGCGCGGGAGCCGCCGGGTTCGTCCTCAAGGACACCGCCCCGGGCGAGATCGTCGATTCGGTACGCCGGGTGGCGGCCGGCGCCCCGGTCCTCTCGCCGACCGTGACCCGGCAGCTCATCTCCAAGGTCTCGGGCGACGACCCCGCCCTGGACCGGCGGGCACGCGCGCGTACACGCATGTCCGAACTGGCCGAGCGGGAGCGGGAGGTGGCCGTCGAGGTGGGCCGCGGCAGGTCGAACGCGGAGATCGCCGCGACGCTCTACATGAGCGTCCCCACGGTCAAGACCCACGTCTCGCGCATCATGGCCCGGCTCGGCCTCAACAACCGCGTACAGATCGCGCTGCTCGCCCACGACGCGGGACTGCTCGACGACGCCTGAGGAAGATCGGCTGGTTCCGGTCCCGCAAGGTAAATTCACCTCGTTCAACGTTGTGAGCGGGGGAAGGGGCGGGGATGGCGGCACCACGCCGGCGGACTGTGCGTGACCTGCGGCGCGGGAACCGGGCCGTCGTCCTGAGCAAGCTGTACTTCGACGGGCCGCTCAGCAGACAGGAGTTGGGGCCGCTCACGGCGCTCAGCTCGGGCTCGATCAGCAATGTGGTGGCGGAACTCGCCGCCGACGGCCTCCTGGAGGAGGCGGGCTCGGTCGACTCCGACGGCGGCCGCCCCCGCACCCTGCTGCGCGTCGCCCCGCGCAGCGGCCACCTCGTGGGCGTGGACGTCGGGGAGACCCGCGTGCGCGTGGAGCTGTTCGACCTCGCGCTCGGTGAACTCGCGCGCGTGGACGAGCCGTTGCCACAGGCGGCGCGCGACGGCGGCTGCGACGCCAAGGACGTCGTACGCCTCGTCACCGCAGGGCTGACGCGGGTGCTCGCCGACGCGGAGGTGGACCCCCGCTCCGTCATCGGCGTCGGCATCGGGGTGCCCGGCATCGTCGACGCCTCCGGTGCGGACGGCGCGGTGGTGCACGGCCAGACCATCGGCTGGGACGCGGTCCCCCTGGAAGCCATGCTCCGCGCGCCGGACGGCCTGCCGCCCGAACTCCCCTCGGGCTTCCCGCTGTTCCTCGACAACGGGGCGAAGACCCTCGGCCGCGCCGAGATGTGGTTCGGCGCGGGCCGCGGCGCCCGCAACGCCGTGATCGCGCTCATCGGCTCCGGCGTCGGCGCCTGCGTCATCGCCGACGGGCTGCCCTACCAGGGCGCGGCGAGCAGCGCGGGGGAGTGGGGCCACACCGTGCTGCGGGTCGGCGGCCGGACCTGCCGGTGCGGAGCGCGCGGCTGCCTGGAGGCGTACGTGGGGGCGGAGGCGCTGCTCGCGCGCTGGCGGGAGGCGGGCGGCCGCTGGACCGCCCCCGACGAAGAGGGCGCGCTCGCCGAACTCCTCGCCGCCGAAACTCCCGCCACGGCAGCCCTGTTGGAGGAGACCGCCGAATACCTCGGCGCGGGCATCGCCGACCTGGTCAACCTCTTCAACCCCGAACGGATCGTCGTGGGCGGCTGGGCGGGCCTCATGCTCGGCCCCCGCCTGCTCACCCCGATCCGCGACGCGGCCGCGTCCTACGCCCTGCGCAACCCCTTCGCCCAAACCACTTTGACCCTTGGCCGCTTGGGCCCGGACGCGGTCACAGTCGGCGCGGCAACCCTCCCGCTGGCCCGCTTCCTGGAAACGGGCGGCCATTCCAGCGGCATCTAGCTCAATCCCCTGAGTCGGGCGACCAAATCCAGCCCCTGCGGCGTTTGAGCAGCGGGGTCCGGGGCAGCGCCCCGATCTTTCCAGCCCCGCGGGCGATTGAGGCGCGGGGTCCGGGGCGGAGCCCCGCGACGTAGGCAACGCTCCCGGTCACCCCCGGGACGGGAACGCACGGATAGTGCCAAGAGTTGACCGGATGGACGAAAGCCAGTACCGGGCCACGGGAGGCACGCCATGACCGACACCGCCGAGATCGTCGACCTGGGGGAACTGGCCGGGGGCGCACCCCAATTCCACGCCAACCCCTACCCGGTCTACGAACACCTCCGCACCAAGGGCCCGGTCCACCACATCCGCACACCCGGCCCCGGCCCCACCGAAGACCTCTACCTGATTGTCGGCCACGAGGCCGCCCGCACCGCGTTCACCGACCCCCGCCTGGTCAAGACCCCACCGTGGGGCCTCGACGGCGACATGATGGGCCTGCACCTCCTCTTCGCCGACCCGCCGGCCCACGGCCGCCTGCGCTCCCTGGTCACGCGGGAGTTCACCCCGCGCCGCGTCGCCGCGCTCGCCCCGCGCATCCAGAAACTCACGGACGAGCTGCTCGACGACATGGTGCCGCGCGGCAGCGCCGACCTGATCGGTGCCCTCGCCTTCCCGCTGCCCTTCGCGGTGATCTGCGAACTGCTCGGCGTCCCCGACATCGACCGCGAGCGGTTCCGCCGCATGTCGACGCAGGTCGTGGCGCCGACCAGCGAGGAGGAGGCGTACGCGTCGCACGTCGAACTGGTCGGTTTCCTGGACGAGTTGATCGAGGCCAAGCGGAGCGCGTCCCCCGCCGACGACCTGCTGAGCGCGCTGATCCGCACCACCGCGGAGGACGGCGACCGCCTCTCGCCCAGCGAACTGCGCGCCATGGCCTTCCTCCTGCTCGTCGCCGGCCACGAAACCACGGTCAACCTGATCGGGAACGGCGTCCGGGCCCTGCTCCAGCACCCGGACCAACTCACGGCGCTGCGCGCCGACATGACGCTCCTGGACGGCGCCGTGGAGGAGATGCTCCGCTACGACGGCCCGGTCGAGACGGCCACGCACCGCTTCGCGGCGGAGCCGGTGGACATCGACGGCACGGTGATCCCCGCGGGCGCGCCGGTGCTCATCGGCATCGCCACGGCGAGCCACGACCCGCACCGCTTCCCGGAGCCCGACCGCTTCGACATCCGCCGCGACGCCCGCGGCCATGTCGCCTTCGGCCACGGCATCCACTTCTGCCTGGGAGCTCCGCTTGCCCGCCTGGAAGGTCGTATCGCGATCCGTAGCCTCCTGGACCGCTGCCCGGACCTGACCCTGGCCGAGGACCCGGACGCGTGGCTGCCCGGCATGCTCATCAGGGGCACGAGGAGCCTGCCGGTCCGTTGGTGAACGCCACGGGGCTCCGCCCCGGACCCCGCGCCTCAAACGCCGGCGGGGCTTGATTGGGGTCAGGCCCGGTCGGCCCCCGCCACCTCCTCCATCCGCACCATCCGCCGCTCCGCCCGCGACAACTCGCACGCCTCCGCGACCCGCAGGGCCCGCAGGGCCTCCCAGCCGTCGCAGGGGTTGGCGCGTTCGCCGCGGACGACGTCGACGAAGGCCTTCAGTTCGGCCTCGTACGCGGGGGCGAAGCGTTCCAGGAAGCCGGGCCACGGCTTAGTGGCGGCGCGCGGGCCCGCCGGTTCCGTGGAGGCGACCGGGGTGCGGTCGTCGAGGCCGACGACGACCGTGTCCCGGTCCCCGGAGAGCTCCATGCGCACGTCGTACCCGGCGCCGTTGCACCGCGTGGAGGTGGCGGTGGCCAGGGTCCCGTCGTCGAGGGTCAGGAGCGCCGCCGCGGTGTCCACGTCCCCCGCCTCGCGGAACATGGCGGGCCCCGCGTCGGACCCGGTCGCGTACACCTCGACGATCTCGCGCCCGGTCACCCACCGCAGCATGTCGAAGTCGTGGATCAGGCAGTCCCGGTAGAGGCCGCCGGAGAGCGGTAGGTACGCGGCAGGGGGCGGCGCCGGGTCGGAGGTCATCGCCCGTACCGTGTGCACCCGGCCGAGGCTCCCCTCCCGCACGGCGGCCCGCGCCGTCGTGTACCCGGCGTCGAAGCGCCGCTGGAAGCCGAGTTGGAGCACCGTGCCCGCTGCCTCCACCTCCGCGAGCGCGGCCAGCGTGCCCGGCAGGTCGAGCGCGATCGGCTTCTCGCAGAAGACCGGGAGCCCGGCCCGCGCCGCCCGCCCGATCAGCTCGGCGTGTGCCGCGGTCGCCGCGGTGATCACGAGCGCGTCCACGCCCCACGTGAAGATCTCGTCGACGCTCGGCGCGGCCGTCGCCCCGATCCGGTCGGCGAGCGCGACCGCCCGCGCGGGCTCCGCGTCGGTGACGACCAGCGAGCCGACCTCCCGGTACCGCTCCAGTACGCCCGCGTGAAAGGTGCCGATGCGGCCCGTGCCGATGAGTCCGATGCGCATGGCATCCAACGGTGACGTGCCCCCGGGTGGGTGTCAATCGTTTGTCCTGACAAGCACCCGGCTGCCACGCCGTGCCGCGGGGCGAGGGCCTCGATGTGCACGGCGCACTCCCACCGATAGCCTCGCCCCGTGGCCAAATCCCAAGCTGACCCGACCGCCGACCTCGGCCTCGGCGTCGACCGCGGCAGCCCGGTGCCGCTGTACTTCCAGCTGTCCCAGCAGCTGGAGGCGGCGATCGAGCGTGGCGCCCTGACCCCCGGCAGCCTGCTCGGCAACGAGATCGAGCTGGCGGGCCGCCTCGGCCTGTCCCGGCCCACCGTCCGCCAGGCCATCCAGTCCCTCGTCGACAAGGGGCTGCTCGTGCGCCGCCGCGGCGTCGGCACCCAGGTCGTGCACAGCCAGGTCAAGCGCCCGCTCGAACTGTCCAGTCTGTACGACGACCTGGAGGCGGCGGGCCAGCGCCCCGAGACCCGGGTCATCGCCAACACGCTCGTGCCCGCCCCGGCGGAGGCGGCCGCGGCGCTCGGCGTCGGGGAGGGCGACGAGGTGCACCGCGTCGAGCGGCTGCGGCTCGCGCACGGCGAACCGGTCGCGTACCTCTGCAACCACCTGCCCACAGGACTGCTCCCGCTCGACGACGAGCGGCTCGCGGAGACCGGCCTGTACCGCCTCATGCGGTCCGCCGGCATCACCCTGCACAGCGCCCGCCAGTCCGTCGGCGCACGCGCCGCCACCGCGGCCGAGGCCGAGCGGCTCGGCGAGAAGGAAGGCGCGCCGCTGCTCGCCATGGAGCGCACGACGTACGACGACAAGGGCCGCCCCGTCGAGTTCGGCTCGCACGCGTACCGGGCCTCAAGGTATTCCTTTGAGTTCCAGCTCCTAGTACGTTCCTGATGAGCTAAAGTCCCCTTGTTCGTCAACGTAGTTGACGGGTCTACCGCCGGACGGGCGGAAAGTCACGCCTGTGGAGGCCGACGTAAGACCGGACCCATCTGGGGTCGGCGGGGCCCGTGAAGCAGGAACCCATGGTGGTACCGAGTACCGGTACGGACCTGAATCGTCCGCCCCCGGGTGGATGAGGACGCCAAAAACTCCTCCAGCCGCGCAGGCGGCCGGAGGAGAGGTGTGCCCCGATGCGTACAGCGACCCGCACAGGCCGTACGGCCACAGCCCTGATTGCCGTGATCGCGCTAGCCGCCGGTTGCAGTGGCTCGGGCGGCAAGGACTCGGAGGACAAGGCCGACGGCGGTGGAGGCGGCGGGAAGGCCGTCGACACGCCCCGTATGAAGGTCGCGATGGTGTCGCACTCGGGCGAGGGCGACACCTTCTGGGACATCGTGCGCAAGGGTGCCCAGCAGGCCGCCGACAAGGACAACGTCCAGTTCCTCTACTCCAACGACAAGGAGGCCAAGGGGCAGGCCGAGCTGGTGCAGGCCGCGATCGACAAGAAGGTCGACGGGATCGTCGTCACGCTCGCCAAGCCGCAGGCCATGGAGCCCGTGCTCGCGAAGGCGAAGGCCGCGGGCATCCCGGTCGTCTCGATCAACTCCGGTTCGCAGTTCTCGCGGAAGTTCGGCGCGCTCAGCCACATCGGCCAGGAGGAGGGCGTGGCCGGCGAGGCGGTCGGCAGCGAGCTGACGAAGCAGGGGAAGGAGAAGGCCCTGTGCGTCATCCACGAGCAGGGCAACGTCTCCCTGGAGCAGCGCTGCGACGGCGTCCGCAAGACCTTCAAGGGCAGCGTCGAGAACCTCAACGTAGAGGGTACGAACGCCCCCTCCGCCCAGTCGTCCATCGAGGCGAAGCTCCAGGCGGACAAGGACATCGACGCGGTCGTCGCGCTCGGCGCCCCGATCGCGGCGCTCGCCGTGAAGGCCAAGGACGACGCGGGCAGCAAGGCGGAGATCTCCACGTTCGACCTGAACGCCGAGGTCGTCCGTCGGCTGAAGGCGAAGGAGGTCACCTTCGCCGTCGACCAGCAGCCGTACTTGCAGGGCTATCTGGCGGTGGACGAACTGTGGCTCCACAAGACGAACGCGAACGTGCTCGGCGGTGGCAAGCCGGTCTTCACGGGCCCGGCGATCGTCACCGAGAAGGACGTGCCTCAGCTGGAGAAGTACACCGCGCGCGGTACCCGGTGAATGGATGCATGATCCCCGTGACCCATACTTGTGCGTTTGGGACCGGAACGGGGTCCTTGAGGACCGGCGTACGGTCCGCCGGGGTCGGCCCGCCGATCCCGGTCGATGACGCAGCAGACCAAGAAGGGCACGGCCTCGTGGCACGGTTTCGGATCTGGGTGGGCATCGCGGTTGCGGGGGCTCTCGGGCTCTCGCTCGCAGGGTGCAGCAGCACCGGCGGCAAGCGGGCGGAGGACGCCCAGAAATCGCGGGCCGCGCAGGGCAGGGCCGCGGTGGACACGCCCCGCTGGACCTTCGCGATGATCACCCATTCGGGCGATGGCGACACCTTCTGGGACATCGTCCAGAACGGTGCCAAGCAGGCGGCCGTCAAGGACAACATCAACTTCCTCTACTCGCACAACGAGGAGGCGAACCAGCAGGCGCAGCTCGTCGACGCGGCCATCGACAAGAAGGTCGACGGAATCATCGTCACGCTCGCCAAGCCGGACGCGATGAAGTCCGCCCTGGCCCGCGCCGAGAAGGCCGGCATCCCCGTCATCACGGTGAACTCGGGCTCCGAGATCTACAAGAAGTACGGCGCGATCACGCACATCGGCCAGGACGAGACCATCGCGGGCGAGGCCGTCGGCAAGGAGCTCAACAAGCGCGGCAAGAAGAAGGCGCTCTGCATCCTGCACGAGCAGGGCAACGTCGGCCACGAGCAGCGCTGCGAGGGTGCCAAGAAGACCTTCGACGGCAAGATGACGAACCTGTACGTCGAGGGCACCAACATGCCCGACGTGCAGTCCTCCATCGAGGCCAAGCTGCAGTCCGACACGTCCATCGACTCGGTCGTCACGCTGGGCGCGCCGTTCGCCGCCACCGCCGTGAAGGCCAAGGACGACGCGAGCAGCAAGGCCGAGATCGACACCTTCGACCTCAACGACAAGGTCGCGCAGGGCCTCAAGGACGGCGACCTCGGCTTCGCCGTCGACCAGCAGCCCTACCTCCAGGGGTACCAGGCCGTGGACCTGCTGTGGCTCTACCGGTACAACGCCAATGTGCTCGGCGGCGGCCGACCGGTCCTGACCGGTCCCGAGGTCGTCACCAAGGACCAGGCCGCCAAGCTCCAGGAGTACGCGAAGCGGGGGACGCGATGAGTACGACGACCACTCCGCAGGGCGCGGGAAAGGTCGACGAGCGGCTCGTCAGGGCCTCGCCGTGGAAGAAGCTCCTCGGCCGCCCCGAACTGGGCTCGGTCATCGGCGCCGTCGCCGTCTTCATCTTCTTCATGATCTTCGCGGACAGCTTCCTGCGACCGACCAGCCTCGCGACCGTCCTGTACGCGTCCTCGACGCTCGGCATCATGGCCGTGCCCGTGGCGCTGCTGATGATCGGCGGCGAGTTCGACCTGTCGGCGGGCGTCATGGTGACGTCCTCGGCGCTGATCTCGTCGATGTTCAGCTACCAGATGACGGCGAACACCTGGGTGGGCGTCGGCGTCTCGCTCCTGGTGACGCTCGCCATCGGCGTCTTCAACGGCGTCATGCTGACCCGTACCAAACTCCCCAGTTTCATCATCACGCTCGGCACGTTCCTGATGCTGACGGGCATGAACCTGGGCTTCACGAAACTGATCAGCGGCACCGTCTCGACGAAGTCGATCTCGGACATGCAGGGCTTCGACTCGGCCAAGTCCGTCTTCGCCTCCACGTTCAGTATCGGTGGCGTCGACTTCAAGATCACGATCGTCTGGTGGCTCGCCCTCGTCCTGGTGGCCACCTGGATCCTGCTCCGCACCCGCGTCGGCAACTGGATCTTCGCGGTCGGCGGTGACCTCGCCTCGGCCCGCGCGGTGGGCGTCCCGGTCAACAAGACGAAGATCGGCCTCTACATGGGCGTCGCGTTCGGCGCCTGGATCTCCGGCCAGCACCTGCTCTTCTCCTACGACGTCGTGCAGTCCGGTGAGGGCGTCGGCAACGAGCTGATCTACATCGTCGCGGCCGTCATCGGCGGCTGCCTGATCACCGGGGGCTACGGTTCGGCGGTCGGCGCGGCGATCGGCGCGCTGATCTTCGGCATGACCAGCAAGGGCATCGTGTTCGCCGAGTGGAACTCGGACTGGTTCAAGTTCTTCCTCGGGGCGATGCTGCTCCTCGCGACCCTGCTCAACGCGTGGGTCCGCAAGCGCGCGGAGGCGAGCAAATGACGACCGAAGAGCAGACGACGACCGATACGAGTACGCCGCTGGTGGAGCTGGACGGCGTCAGCAAGTTCTACGGCAACATCCGCGCTCTCGACGACGTCTCGCTCGTCGTCAACGCGGGCGAGATCTCCTGCGTCCTCGGGGACAACGGCGCGGGCAAGTCCACCCTCATCAAGATCATCGCTGGTCTGCACCGGCACGACGGCGGCCGGTTCGCGATCGAGGGGGAGGAGGCCCGCCTCAGCAACCCGCGCGACGCCCTGAACCGGGGCATCGCCACGGTCTACCAGGACCTCGCCGTGGTCCCGCTGATGCCGGTGTGGCGCAACTTCTTCCTCGGCTCCGAACCCACGAAGGGGACGGGGCCCTTCAAGCGCCTGGACGTCGAGCTCATGCGGCGCACGACGCACGAGGAACTCGCCCGTATGGGCATCGACCTGCGCGACGTCGACCAGCCGATCGGCACGCTGTCCGGCGGAGAGCGCCAGTGCGTCGCCATCGCCCGCGCCGTCTACTTCGGCGCGAAGGTCCTCGTCCTCGACGAGCCGACGGCGGCGCTCGGCGTGAAGCAGTCCGGCGTCGTCCTGAAGTACGTCGCGGCGGCACGTGACGCGGGCCTCGGCGTGGTGCTCATCACGCACAACCCGCACCACGCGTACCTCGTCGGCGACCGGTTCGTGCTGCTCAAGCGCGGCGCGATGTTCGGCAGCCACAACCGGTCCGAGATCACGCTGGACGAGCTCACCCGGCAGATGGCCGGCGGCACGGAGCTGGATGACCTCCGTCACGAGTTGGAGCGGGCGCCAGTGCCTACGCACCTGGGCGGGCACACGGCCGACGGAGCCGAGAAGTAGCGGCTTCCGTTCCGCGCGTGCGTGTGCGTTTCCGGCTTGCCGGGCGGCTGCACGTTGCGCCGTTGGTCACCTTCGCGCCCCGCGGCGGAGCCGCGTATCGACACAGCCCCGCGCCCCTTCAAGGGCGCGGGGAACTGCGCGAACGCAAGCACAGCGCGACCGGCAGCCGCCCGGCAGAGCCGCGAGCCCGCTCCGACGCGGCGTAAAACCCGGTATGCGGCGGAGCCGTCGCGTGAGGCAGAATCGCCGCAATGAGCACCTACCGCGACCTCGCACACCGTGGCAGCGCACGGGCCACCGTCCTGCGGACGGTCGGCACCCGCGAGCGCCGCTCGCACACGACGGCCCCGCGCGTACCCACCGTCGGCATCGACATCGGTGGCACGAAGGTGATGGCCGGCGTCGTCGACGCGGACGGCACCATCCTGGAGACGCTCCGCACGGAGACCCCGGACAAGTCCAAGAGCCCCAAGGTCGTCGAGGACACGATCACGGAGCTGGTGCTCGACCTCTCCGACCGGCACGACGTGCACGCGGTCGGCATCGGCGCGGCCGGCTGGGTCGACGCGGACCGCAACCGCGTCCTGTTCGCGCCCCACCTGTCCTGGCGCAACGAACCCCTGAGGGACCGCCTCGCGGGCCGCCTCGCGGTCCCCGTGCTCGTCGACAACGACGCCAACACGGCCGCCTGGGCGGAGTGGCGGTTCGGCGCGGGCCGCGGCGAGGACCACCTCGTCATGATCACGCTCGGCACCGGAATCGGCGGCGCGATCCTGGAGGACGGGCAGGTCAAGCGCGGCAAGTTCGGTGTCGCGGGCGAGTTCGGCCATATGCAGGTCGTCCCCGGCGGGCACCGCTGCCCGTGCGGCAACCGCGGCTGCTGGGAGCAGTACAGCTCCGGCAACGCCCTGGTCCGCGAGGCCCGCGAACTCGCCGCGGCCGACTCCCCGGTCGCGTACAACATCATCGAGCGGGTCCAGGGGCACATCCCCGACATCACGGGCCCGCTCATCACGCAGCTGGCCCGCGAGGGCGATGCCATGTGCATCGAGCTGCTGCAGGACATCGGCCAGTGGCTCGGCGTCGGCATCGCGAACCTCGCGGCGGCCCTCGACCCCTCGTGCTTCGTCATCGGCGGCGGTGTGTCGGCCGCCGACGACCTGCTGATCGCGCCCGCCCGCGACGCCTTCAAGCGCCAGCTCACCGGCCGCGGCTACCGCCCCGAGGCCCGCATCGCCCGCGCCCAGCTCGGCCCCGAGGCCGGCATGGTCGGCGCCGCGGACCTGGCCCGCCTCGTCGCCCGCCGCTTCCGCCGCGCCAAGCGCCGCCGCGTGGAGCGCCACGAGCGGTACGAGCGCTACGCCCGCACCCGCAGCACGACGGGCGGCCCCGTCGACGGGGCCGAGCAGGGCTAGGGCCCGCGCAGATGCCGCAGAAAGTGACAGGAAAGCAATCCATGACCGTGCCCCGCCAGCCCCCGTCCGCGGACGAAGCGCCGCGACCGGCCGAGGACCGCGGCCATGTGATCCGACGCCGCGTCCTCACGCTCCTGACCATCGTGCTGCTCATCGGCATCCCCGCCGGCTATCTGGTGATCTCCGCGGGCCAGAGCCGGGACAGCGGCAAGGACAAGGAGGCGAAGTACTCGGTGACCGGCCTCACGGTCGGCTGGCCGTCCAAGGTGCAGCGCCGCCTCTACCAGATCCCGGTCCCGCCGCACTCGCGCAACGTCGCCTACTACGAGACGAACAACTACAAGGTGAGCCGCCTGTACGCGCAGTTCCTCACCAGCAACAAGGGCCTCGACCAGTTCCTGGAGGAGGTCGACGCCGGCTACACGGTCGGTGACCTGGCGACCGACGACCTCGCGATCAGCGACCGCGACCGGAAGATCGCGGGCTGGGACTTCACGGGCCCGGGCCCCTGGTACGGCCTCACCCACTCCCAGAAGGACCCGTCGCCGACCCAGACCATCGTGGTGAACCGCTCCAACCCCGACCACCCGATGGTCTACGTGGTGTCGATGACGCATCCGTGATCCCGGCCCCGGCCGGCGTTCGGGACGTCCGCGCTTCACTGCGCCCCCACTCCTGGTCCACACCGGGAACCCGGAGTGAACACCTCACGTCCATTGTGGGGACCCGCCACCAGGTCGCTCAGGGACACTGGCTGGCGTGGCCGAGTTTGGCGGTCATCACCGTGACGACGCCATCGGTGGACCCACTTGGAGGCGCACGCCCGCGAGATGCCCATCTCGGCGGCGACGTGCGCGATCGGACGAGTGCGGCAGCGTTCGATGAGCCGCCGTCGGCCCTCGACCGTAAGAGGTGCGTTGCGGTGCGGCATATCTATACCCCTCTGCCCCCGACGACGGACTGCCGGGCAGGTTGGCTCGAGGCAGCCGTGACGAGCCCAAGAGGGGGCCGCGCCGCGCTCCCCGCGGCGGCAGGCAGCGCGGCATCTGCAGAGCGCGAATTCATCGGGTGATCGGCGTGGCCCCGGTCACGGCGAGAGACAGCTCCCAGAGCCGGGCGGCCTCCTCGGGGTCGATGGCATAGGCACGCACGCCGCCGTCATCCATGGGCGTGCCGGGGGCCGAAACGCGGGCGACGTCGCAGTCCTCCAGGTAGAGCCCGCCGCGGCCGTCGAGGAGCGGGGACGTAGCGGCCCACAGGCCGGTGGCTGCCCCCTGAGAGGGTGTCTTGAGGTCTGCGCCGATCACGTTGCCGTGCTCGTCCACCCACCCGCGGTCGCTCTGCTCCTGGAGCGTCATCTCCCGCTGGAGTCCGGTGATGATCTTGCCGGGGTGGAGGGCGAATGCCCGGACGCCATCGCCTTGCCCGAGGGCGTCGAGGTGCACTGTGAACAGGGCGTTGGCGGTCTTGGCCTGGCCGTAGGCCAGCCACTTGTCGTAGCCGGTACGGAAGTGCGGATCGTGCCAGCGGATGCCGGACAGGATGTGTCCGGCGGAGCTGTTCACCACGACGCGCGCTCCGCCTGCGGCGGCCAGGAGCGGGTAGAGCTCGCAGGCGAGGGTGAAGTGCCCGAAGTGGTTGGCGGTGAACTGGGCTTCCCAGCCGGGCCCAACGTGCCGCTCCGGGGTGGCCATGATGCCGGCGACGGCCATCAGGAGGTCGAGCCCGTCGATGCGGTCGCTGATGTGCGCGGCGGCTGAGTGGACGCTGTCGAGGTCGGCCAGGTCCATGGGGATCACCTCGCTGCCCTGCACCTCCTGGAGAGCGGAACGGGCGACGCGGGGGCGGCGGGCGGGAACGATGACCCGGGCCCCGGCGGCCGTCAGAGCCAGGGTGGTCTCCAGGCCGAGCCCGGAGTAGCCCCCGGTCACCACAGCGGTCATGCCGGAGAGGTCATGGCCGGCCACGATGTCCTCGGCAGTGGTGGCAGCGGAGAAGGGCGTACCGAGCGGCTGCTGATCAGTAAGTGGCATGCCGTGGACGCTACGATCTAGAGCGAGGTCTAGATCAAGTCCAGGGGGGAGCGGCATGACGACCACCGAGGCGGCGGTGCCGTCGCTGAGCATCGGCGATGTGGCCGAGCGGACCGGACTGAGCGTGCACGCCCTGCGCTTCTACGAGCGCGAGGGCCTGCTCGTCGGCCCGGTCCAGCGCACGTCGGGCGGTCGACGGCGCTACACCTCCTTCGATGTCGACTGGCTGCTGATCTGCGTCAAGCTCCGCGAATCCGGTATGCCGCTCGCCGACCTCAAGCACTTCGCCGAGCTGGTACGCCACGGACCGGGAAACGAGGCAGAACGCCTGCGCCTGCTCGACGCCCATCGACGGCGCGTCGACGCGCAGATCCAAGCACTGGAGGAGTGCCGATCCGTCATCGCTTGGAAGGTCGGCGTCTACGCCGAGCACCTCGCGCGCGGCAAAGCCGGCGGGCTCTGGGACCCGACAGCCTGAGGCCGGCGCGGACCGCCGCGTCGTGTCTCCTGTTCCAGCAAGCGCTCCGCGCTCAATCGTCTGCCTTGCCGAAACCGTCAACAACGCCCCGTCCCGCAACACCCAGGGCCCGCGGGTGAGGCGGGCCCCGGCCGGCGGGCTCGTGGCGCGCGATCGGGTGGGCACGGGCTCCAAGACGCGGCACCCTCCCGAGCCTCGTCGCGCAGTGAATCAGCTGGCCTGCGCGTTCTGGACCACTGAGTGCGCCCAGTGCCGCGAACGCCGAATAGTCGTTCCTCACGCGGCCGTTCCATGACCAATGGTCGCGGTCGACAGAAGTGTGTCGTGGGTGGCCGAGTACCACCGGGCACTCAGCACTTCGCCAGACCTGGTACGGGCTGGTCGTTCTTGCCGCCGGTGAGGTAGACGTCGCTGATCAACACGCCGGTGTTGCCGGTGTCGTCATCGGTCTTCGCCCACCAGACGTTGGTCCACTTTCCGTACGTCTCCCGCCGCGTGAGCTTGACCTGGCAGTAGAAGTAGTTGGTTCCCGGTCGGATGGTGCCGACAGGACGGTGCTCGGCGTCGTACGAGGTGGCGGAGCGCCACACTCTGCAGTTGGACTTGCCGCCTCCGATGCGGGTGCAGGCGGGGGCGGGGGTGTCGCTCGCGGAAGCGCTGGTCGACTCGTCCGCGCCGTGCGCCGGTGGGGAGGCCCCGGACGGCGAGGCGGCCGACGTGGTGTCGTGAACAGCCGGGCCCGCGGCGCGCCCGCTCCCGTCGTCGCCCTGGCGGCTCACGACGTACGACGCCGCGGCCCCGGCGAGCAGCACCACGGCCACCGCGCCGACGACGGCGCCGCGCCTGCGTGTGCTGCCCCGGTGCGCGGTGACGGTCTGCGCGCCGGACAGGCCGGGGCGCTCCGCCGGGGCAGCCACCTGCGCCACCCCGGCCGCCAGCACGCCCGCATCCGGCGCCTGTCGTGCTCTCCGCCGGCCGAGCCGCACGGTCTCCGGCGACCGGGGCGGCGGCGGCAGGCCCGCGGCCGTGGCGCGCAGCACCTGTGCCGCGCGGACGGCGTCGGCGCGCAGCACCGGATCCTTGTCGAGGAGTTCGGACAGGGCGGGTGCCAGCGGGCCGGCCCGGCGGGGTGCGGGCAGCGGCTCCGTCACGATCGCGGTGATCGTCGACCACGTGGACGTGCGCCTGAACGGGGGCGATCCCTCGACGGCCGCGTACAGCGAGGCGCCCAGCGCCCACACGTCCGTTGCGGGGCCCACCTGGCCTCCGCGGGCTTGCTCGGGCGCGAGGTAGTCCAGGGAGCCGACGAGTTCGCCGCTGCGGGTGATCCGGGTGGCGGCGCCGTCACCGGGCTCCTGCAGGGCGGCGATCCCGAAGTCCGTGAGCACCGCCCGCCCTCCGTGTTCCAGCAGGATGTTGCTGGGTTTCACGTCCCGGTGCCACACGCCGGCACGGTGCGCGGCCGCGAGTGCATCCAGCACCTGGGCGCCGATACGGGCCGCCTCGAGAGGATGCACGGGGCCACGCCGCTGCAGCAGTCCCTGCAGTGACTCGCCGTCCACGAACTCCATCACGATCACCGGACGCCCGGCGTGCTCGGTGACGTCGTGCACGGCAACCACCCCGTGATGACGCACCCGCGCGGCCGCCCGCGCCTCTCGCTGCATCCGCAACCGCTGCTCGTCCGGGTCGGCGCCGTCCGTGTCGTCGAACGTCCGAAGCTCCTTGACCGCGACCTCGCGCCCCAGCCGCTCGTCGACGGCGCGCCACACGGTGCCCATCCCGCCGCTGCCCAGCCGGCCGACAACGCGATAGCGCCCGGCGATCACCCGCCCGTGGCCCGTGCCGCTTGCACGCTCGTCCCCCATACCCCGCACTCCGCCCGTCTTCTGTCGGTCCCTCAGGCCGAAGCGGCCTCACGACCACCGTAGACATCGTGCGCGCCGATGAGTACACCGGTCCAGACGTTCATCGGGCGGCGCGGGCCGGGAATTTTCCTGCTCGTTTCGAGTGCTTCTATTGCCTACCGGCTGCCGGCGGTGCTTGTCGCCTCGGGGTGCGCGAGGTCGGGGCCGACAGCGGCTGCCGCCTTCCTGGCGATGACGAAACCGGCCGGGCTGCTCCCGCGTGCGCCGTTCAAGCCGGACCGGTCAGGAAGGGGTCGGGTATCAGCGTCCGGCCCGCAGTTGCGTCGGCGGCCGACGCCACGCCTGCGGCAAGCGCGCCCATCAGGGGCGCGAACTTTGCCCCGTGTCCCGAGCACGGGGACAGGATCGTGAGTCCCTCGCAGCGGTCGAGGACGAAGTCCTCGTTCGGGGTGTTGGTGAACAGGCAAGTCGTCTCGGCGTACGGGGCGGGGTCCAGGCCGGGGTGGTGTCGGCGCACGTAGTCGACGACACGACTGCGGTTCCTCGCGTCCACCACGCCGTTCTGTTCCGCGGCCGATCGCAGCGGCTTGCCGCCGTTGAACTCGGCGACCTTCAGCCCCTGGAAGTCCGCGTCGCGGCCGCCGGGCAGCCCGTACGTTTGGATCTGCAGGTTCTTGTGGATGAAGGTCGGCCATCGGTGGTTCTCCCGGTAGCGGAAGTGATACGCCTGCTCCTGGCGGACCTCGAAGCGCGGCAGTCCCGCTCGAAAGGCACTGGGCAGGGGGAGCAGGTCGAGCAGTTTCGGGAGCCAGCCGCCGGCGGCGACGACCACGCGTTCCGCGTCGAGCTGTCGGCCGTCGGCGCTGCGCAGCGTGTAGCCGTGACCACGGCGTTCGACCGCTGTCACGTCCCAGTCGGTGCGGAGCAGAGCGCCGTGTTTCTGGGCCTGCACGATCATGGCCTCGACGCTGCGTTCGGAGTCGATGACACCGGCTTGAGGATGCCAGAGCACCTTGGTCTCGAAGTTGAACTGCGGCCAGCGGGTGGTGGCTTCCTCCTGGGCGAGCAGCTCGTGCTCGATCCCGACGGCTTCCAGGGTCCGGGCGAGCGCCTTCGGGTCGCGCTCAAGTCCGAAGTCCACGGCGCCGGTTCGACTGATCAGCGTCTGGGCGCTCGCTGCCTCCAGCTGCGACCACAGTGCACGCGAGCGTGCGACCAGGCGCGTGTAGAACTCGGAAGAGTAGGCGTAACGGAAGATCCTCGCCGAGCCGTGCGAGCTGCCGCCCGCGTCGGCCGGAGTGCCGCGCTCAACGACGGTGACTTCGTGTCCGGCGGTGGCGAGTTGCCATGCGGTTGCCGCGCCCGCGAGTCCCGCTCCGACGACGACGTACTGGGAGTGATCGACATCCACGATGGGGCTGCTTTCTGTGAGCCGTGCGGTTTGTGTGCCGCGCGCGACGTGTGTTTCGAACGATCTCTGCGACCTGCACGGCTGCGCGAGGACCTTCCGGTCGCTCGTATCCCCCTGAGTGGCGAGCCCGCCCCGGCCCGCCGCATCATGTCGGTCACTCGCCCAGGAGCCCGCGACATCCCCGTCCTTGCCCAGGCCATCGAAACGATCACTGCCACAGCAAGGGAGGTGCTGCCGAAGTAGTGGCAGCAGCAGTGCATCGGCGCTGCTGGACGGCCGGGCCGCCAACTCGCGGACGACAAAGAGGAGTTCGCCGTCCGGACGGCCGCCACCCGTCTCACCGGGCTCGGCAAGCCCTGCACCCGCTGGTCGACCGTGAACTCGCGGACCATCCGAGGCAGGACGCCGCGCGCCCCGACGTCCTGACCGCCCAGCGCCGCGAACGCGACCGCATCCGCAGCGAGAAGGGCTTCCGCTGGGATGGACGACCTTCAAGCGCTAGCCGAGTGGGCCTCGCGAATTGAGTCACCCTGGAGCGACAGCGTCAGCTGTGGACGGCCATGCACTCCTTCGTCCGTTCGGCCATCAGTCGCGCGCCTTCCTCCGCTCGTGGGGCATCCCGGCCGCCGCCGTCAGCGAAGAACTGCACCAGCAGGCCGGCTGCCGGACGTGGTGCGTTCCCGGGGTCGCACGTCGGGCAGAGTTCCAGGTGGGTGGGGCGGCCCTCGGCATCGTCCTTCTCTCCGCGGTCCCGGGGAAGGCGGAAACCCTGAGGGACTCCGCCCCCGGACCTCGTGTGGCGTCCCTGTCCAGGTCACGCTGCCTTGTAGTGGTGTGCGCGCCCGCCCCGCCACATCACCCACGCCGGATCAGCGAGCAGCGCGTCGGCGTCCTCCGGCCCGGCCCGACGCAGGAACTCCACGACGTCGTCATCGGAGTGCGCGAGGCCGGGGATCTGCCGGTGTGTGGTCACCCGCCGGGCTCCCGTACCGAGCGGCGGGTGCACGACGATCGGCGTGCCTTCCATCCCCACCCCCAGGGTGCGCCGGGTCGGCCAGTACGCAGCCCGGCACCACCCCGCCGCGCGGGTGAGCACAGCGTGTTGAACACCGTCCACCTGTGATGCCCGGCGTAGAAATCTGCACAGCGCACGAACTTGCCCATGCTCTGTTCGCGCCGCCACTAGGGCCCGACGCCGTAGCTTCCGTTCTAGTGGTCGTTGCAACACCCCAGCTCAAGGGGTGCGACGTGACGCCCTTCCTGGATGGTCGTTGCACGAGTGGAGTCGGTGGGTGCACTACCGCTCCCCGGCCGGCCCCGGTCCTCGAACCCTGGGGCCGGCCGGGTGCGTCAGTGCGTCCATGCCTCCGGGCCGCCGCCCCGCCACTCAATCAGCGCCGAGTAGACGACGTGCATCTCGTCGAAGGACCGCAGCCCAGCCTCCTGCAAGAGCGCGACTATGTCTTTCACGGACAGCGCCCGGCCGAGGATTGTGCCGTCGATACGGACGTTCCGGCCGCCGTCCTCGCCGGGCGGATAGATCACAACAGGCTGCGCAGTAGACATGCCGCCATCGTGCGGCGGGCGGTTTCTCCACGCAGCCTGGAGGCGTCCGCGTGGTCTACTGCGTGCCCGTTGGCGCCGGTCCGCCCAACTGTGGGGTTGGCGCTGGGCCGCCGTCCGAGGCCCTAGGCTGCTTCAGCCACCTCTGGTGCGTCGCTGGTCCCGGCGGGCTGGGAGGCCGCCTGATGCTTGAGCTGCGACCGCTTCGCGACAGCCTCCGGCCCGTCGAAGTCGGCGAAATACCGGTGGCCGACGATGAACGCCGACAGTTCGTACTCGCGCCTGCGCAGCCGGTCGAACTCGGCCGCACCCCCGGCAGTCCAAGCGAATCTGGGTCTGGACTCGCGCTCACGGCAAGCTCTGGCGGCGCAGTGTTCTGCGGTCGTGTTGTGCTGCGACGTCTGCGACGGGCGAGGCGAGAAGGAGCGAGCGGGTGTAGGGGTGTGCGGGTGTGCTGGTCAGGGGATCGGTTTCACCGGACTCGACGATCTCGCCATGGTGCATGACGGCGACGCGGTGGCTGACGCAGCGCACGACCGACAGGTCGTGGGAGATGAAGAGGTAGGCGACGTCGGTCGCGTCCTGGATTTCCAGCAGCAGGTCCATGATGGTGCGTTGAGTGGTCAGGTCGAGGGCGGAGACCGGCTCGTCGCACACGATGAAGCGGGGTTCGAGGGCCAGGGCGCGGGCGATCGCGACGCGCTGCCGCTGCCCTCCGGAGAACTCGCGGGGCAGTCGGCCGGCGGCGTCGGTCGGCAGGTGGACGCCGTCGAGCAGGGCGGCGATGCGGGCTCGGGCGCGGGAGGCGTCCCGCCCCTGCGCGACGAGGGGTTCGGCGAGGGTGTCACCGATGGTGAGGGCAGGGTTGAGCGAGGTGTACGGGTCCTGGAAGATGACCTGGATGTCCCGGCTCAGGGCGCGGCGGCGGGCTCGCGCGAGGCCGTCGATGCGTTGTCCGGCAAAGGTGATCCGCCCCGAGTCGAGCGGGACGAGGCCGAGGATCGCACGGCCGATGGTTGTCTTGCCGGAACCGGACTCGCCCACCAGGCCAAGGGTTTCACCGGGGCGGACGTCGAGGTCGACACCCTTGAGGACCTCCGTACGAGAGGAGCGCCGGCCTCGGCCGCGGAACGAGACACGGACCTGTTCCAGGGAGAGGAGCGGGACCTGCGCGGCTGGCGGTGTGTTCATGCGGTGGCGCTCCTTGCCGTGTGCGGCTGCCAGGGGGCGCGGGCGGGTTCCTTGTCCAGGACAGCGCCGAGCAGGGTGCGGGTGTAGGGGTCGTGCGGGTGGTCGAGCAGCTCTGTGGTGGGGCCGGTCTCGACGATGCGGCCGGCGTTCATGACGGCGACGTGGCCGCACAGGTCGGCGACCACGCCGAGGTTGTGGGTGACCAGGAGGACTCCCAGGTCGCGTTCGGCCTGAAGGCGCCGGAGCAGGTCGAGGACCTCCGCCTGGACGCGGACGTCGAGGGCGGTCGTGGGTTCGTCGGCGATGAGGAGCTTCGGGTCGCAGGACATCGCTCCGGCGATCAGGACGCGCTGGGCCATGCCGCCGGAGATCTCATGCGGGTAGCGGCGGGCCACCTGGCGAGGGTCCGGTATCTCGACCTGGGCGAGGAGTTCCAGGGTGCGTGCGGCGGCCTCTCGCTTGGACAGGCCGAGGACGCTCCGCAGCGGTTCGGCGAGCTGGCTGCCGACGGTGAACGCCGGGTCGAGGTTGCTCATCGGCTCCTGCGGCACGTACGCAACGGTGCTGCCGCGCAGTGCGCGGTGATCCCGCTCCGGGAGGGCGACGACCTCCCGGCCGTCCACACGGACCGAGCCGGAGGTGATGCGGCCGCCTTCGGGCAGGATGCCGAGGACGGAGAACGCGGTCTGCGTCTTGCCGGAACCCGACTCACCGACGAGGCCGACGATCTGACCGGGCCGCACGTCGAGGTCGACACCGTGCACGACCGTCCTGTCGCTGCCGTCGGGCTGGGCGTACGCGACGCTCAGGCCGCGGACGGAGAGCAGCTCGGCCCGTGGGCCGGCGTCCTGCGACGACGAAGGCGCGGAGGTCGCACGTGTGCGTGTGGCGGACCGGCGGGGCGGGGCCGCGGCGCGGTCCTCCAGGACGTCGCGCAGCGCGGCGGCGAGCAGGACGAGCGCGCTGCTTGTCAGCCCGAGGGCGAGGCCGGGCCAGAGCAGGAGCGCTGGTTCGCGCTGGATGTTCTGGAACGCCTCGTTGAGCATGGCCCCCCATGTCGCGGTGGTCCCGCTGCCCACTCCGAGGAATTCGAGTCCGGCCTGCAGGCCGATCGCGATCCCCGCGACGAGGGCGACCTGGATGATGACGGGCCCCCGCACCACGACCAGGACATGCCGGGTCACGATCCGGGTGTCGGACAGCCCGGAGATGCGCGCGGCATCGACATACAGCTCACCGCGGACGTCGGCGACGACCCCGCGGACCAGGCGGAAGAAGCTCGGCGCCACCAACACCCCGAGCACGATCATGAGGACCCAGACATTCGGACCGAGGATCGCCCGGGACGCCAGCAGCACGACCATCGCGGGCAGCGCCATGACGAGATTGACGATCCACGCGGCCACGGAGTCGAACGTGCCGCCCCGGTACCCGGCGAACAGCCCGGACGGAACACCGAGGAGCAAGGCGATGCCGACGGCGATGAGCGCGCCGGCCAAGGTGTTGCGGCCGCCGTACAGGATCCGGGACAGGATGTCGCGCCCCGCGGAGTCCATGCCCAGCGGGTGGGCGCCGCTCGGTGACCGGAAGGCATCGCCGAGGGCCGAGGCCGTGGGGGACTGCGGGGCCAGCAGGGGCGCGAGGAGCGAGGCGAGGACGACGAGGGCGAGCAGCGTGAACGAGAGTGCACCGAGCGGATTGCGCAGCAGCCTGCCGACTGCGCGCGGGCGTCGGACCGTTGAGGGCGTGGCCTTGGGGGCGTGACCGGACCGGCTCATGTCACTCTCGCTTTCGGGTTGAGCCAGCCGATGAGAATGTCGACGGCCAGGTTGATCAGTACGACGCCGATGACGGTGAGCATGACCAAGGCCATGATCACCGGGATGTCGCCGCGGGTGGTGTAGGCGACGGTCATGCTGCCGATGCCGGGGAGCCCGAAGATCTGCTCCACGAGGACCGCGCCGCCGAGCAGGCCGACGAACTGCATGCCGAGCAGGGACAGCGCGGGCGCCGAGGCATTGCGCAGGACGTGCCGGAACACGATGCGGCGCGACGACAGGCCACGGGCCCGCAGCGTCCGCACGTAGTCCTGGCGCAGGACGTCGATGACGGCGCCGCGCACCTGCTGGGAGACACCGGCGACGGCGGACACCGACAGGGCGATCACCGGCAGGGTGACGGTGGACAGCCAGCCCGTCGGGGAGTCGCCGAGGGCGGTGTAGCCGATGGCGGGGAACCAGTGCAGGTTCACCGCGAAGACGAGGACGAGGACGAGTGTCACCAGGAAACCGGGCAGGGCTTGCCCGACCACCGCGGCGACCTGGAGGCAGCGGTCGACAAGTCCGCGCCGCACACCGGCCCATGTTCCCAGCAGGAAGGAGACGACGGTGGTGACGAGCGTGACGCCCAGCATCAGACTCAGGGTGACAGGCAATCTGCCTGCCACCGCCTGGGTCACGTCCTCACTGGTGAACCACGAGGTGCCGAAGTCGCCGCGCACCGCGTGCGAGAGCCAGTCCGCGTACTGGGCGAACACGGACCGGTCCAGGCCCAGGGAGGTGTTCTTGGCGTCGATGGCGGGCTGTGCCGCGGACTCGCCGAGGAGCTGGCGGCCCACGTCGTGGTGCGGGATCGACAGCAGCAGGTACGACAGCAGGGAGATGACCAACAGGAGCACGGCTCCTGCGGCGATTCTCCGGAAAATGAGGGTCAGCATGGTCTCGGCGTTCAGGTCCGGCGGCCGGAGGGCCGGCGTGGGCCGCGCGCGGACCGTGCGGCCCGGTGGCCGGGTGCGGGTCGGCGGCGGTGGGAAAGGGCTCTGTGTCGGGGCAGTTGGGCCTGGGGCGGGGAACCGGCGGCGCCGCTGGTCGAAGGGCCGTCCCCGGGCAAGCGCTCATCGCGCGCCTGCCCGTCCTTCACCGGTCGAGCGCGGCGAGGACCTGCGTGGTGGCGCTGCGGTGTCCAGCCGCGTTGGGGTGGAAACCGGCCGCCTGCTCCGTCTCCTTCGGCTCGATCCAGCGCACGCCGTCCGGCTTGCAGGCGTCGTGCCCGATCGAGGGGGTGTACAGGTCGACGTAGTCCGCGTCGTAGACGTTTGCCTGCTCGGAGAGCATGGAGTCGAGCTGCTCGGTCTTGTCGCGGAACCAGGCGAAGTCGCCAGTGGCGAACGGGATGGTGTCGGGGCAGGAGCTGCCGTCGTCCGGCACGATGGCGGGATAGCCGACGAGGAGCACCCGTGCCTGCGGCGAGCGGGCGTGGATCTCCTTCAGTACGGCTTCGATCTTCGGCCCGACGCTGTTGATGCGGCCACCGATGACGTCGTTGCCCAGTGGTGTGTAACTTGACCGGCAGGGCGCGCCGGTGGGAGCCAGGTGGGCCAACAGGACGCACCGCGTGATGACGCCGGTCAGGTCGAGGTCGTTGCCCCCGACGCCGAGCGTGACCAGAGATGTGTCGGGGCGCAGGGCGTCGAGCTGGGGCGGAGCCGAACCTTGACGTTGCGTCATATCCGCGGTCGTCGCCCCGGCGCATGTCACGTCCGTGAAGTCGTCCGCCCCTACGGATCGGGCCACCAGCGAGGGGTAATTGCTTTCGGAGCGGCCGCAGTTGGCATCGGCCTGCGCGGGGATGCCGAGGCCCGAGCTGTAGGAGTCTCCGAGGGCCACGTAGTGCGCCGCGGGTGCGGGCGCTGCGGCGGCGGGCTGCGCCGCCGCGAGTGTCAGCGTCACGGCGCAGGCGGCAGTCAGTGCGGCGACGGGTCGGGCCCGGTGTCCCCCGGTGGAGCCGGCGTGGTCGGGGGCAGGTGGATGGTGCAGCGTCATGCCGTACCTCTTCTCCTGGAAATGGGAGGCCGCGGGGCGCGAGCGACCCACGAACGCAAAAACCATACGATGAACGGTTTCTGGCCGTCAATCCCCGTGCCCGCACCGGTCGATGAGTCCTTGACGTGCCAAAACCGATCGACTTACGGTTTTGTAATTCCGGCGCACACGCGCTCAGACCACGAGCAGAGCAGGTCCGATGGCCGAACAGCCCTCCGCCGTTTCGCGTCTCCCGCTTTCCCAACAGGCCGCCCTGACCAGCGGCGGCGGCGACTTCACCACGCAGGAGGCACCGGGCGTGCCCGCCCTGCTGATGTCCGACGGGCCGCACGGTCTGCGGCTGCCAAAGAACGCAGGGAACGGCGGTCAGGCCGATCTGCGCAGCGCGGCCCCTGCCACCTGCTTCCCGCCCGCCGTGGCTCTGGGCAACAGCTGGGACCCCGAGCTCGCCCAGCGGGTCGCCGGGGCGATCGCCGCTGAGGCTCGCGCCTTCGGTGTGCACGTCGTCCTGGGGCCGGGCATCAACCTCAAGCGCTCCCCGCTGTGCGGTCGCAACTTCGAGTACTTCTCCGAAGACCCGCACCTGACCGCGGAGTTGGGCGGCGCCATGGTGCGGGGACTGCAGCGTGCGGGGGTGGCCGCGTCCCTCAAGCACTTCGCGGCGAACAACCAGGAGACCGACCGCATGCGGGTCAGCGCCGACATCGACGAGCGGCCCCTGCGCGAAATGTACTTGCGGGCCTTTGAACGCATCGTGCGCCGGGACCGGCCCTGGACGGTGATGGCCGCGTACAACGCTGTGAACGGTGTGCCGTTGTGCGAGAACGAACACCTCCTCACCTCGGTCCTGCGCGACGAGTGGGGCTTCGACGGTGTCGTGGTCTCGGACTGGGGAGCTGTCCGCGACCGGACCCTGGCTCTGATGGCGGGCCTCGACCTGCAGATGCCCGGCACCGACGGTCGCACCGACCAGGAGGTCCTCGCGGCTGTTGAGGACGGCCGCCTCCCGGCCCAGGCGCTGCACACGGCCGTGGAGCGCATCGCCCTGCTCGCCCGGCGCGTCACCGCCGCCGATGCCCCGCCGCCGCCCGCCGAGACGCTGTTCCCCCGGCATCACGCCCTGGCCCGGGAAGTGGCCGAGCGCTCCGTCGTCCTGCTGAAGAACGAGGACGGGCTGCTGCCGCTCGACCCCGGCACCCGCCCCGGAACCCTCGCGGTGATCGGCGAACTCGCCCGCACACCGCGCTTCCAGGGCGCCGGCAGCTCCCAGGTGACTCCCACCCGGCTCGACACCCCCCTCGACGAACTGCGGAAGCTGGCGCCGACGGCGAACATCGCGTTCGCTCCCGGCTACCGGTTGCCGGGCGGCGAGCCGACCGGGCCCGCCGAGGCGGACGGGAACGTCGGGCACCCTGACGATGCGGCCGCCGACGAGGCGGAGGCCCTGGCCGCACGCAGTGACACCGCCGTGGTGTTCCTCGGGCTGCCCGCGCAGGACGAATCCGAGGGCTTCGACCGCGAACACCTGTCGTTGCCCCGAGCCCAACTGGCGCTGCTGGAACGGGTCGTGGCTGTCCAGAGCCGAGTGGTCGTCGTCCTCGCCCACGGTGGCACGGTGTGCACGGCCCCGTGGCAGGAGTGGGTGCCCGCGCTCGTCGACGCCTCGCTTCTCGGCCAGGGTGGCGGTCATGCGCTCGCTCGCGTCCTGCTCGGTGCGGCCGAGCCGCGCGGCCGGCTCGCCGAGACCGTCCCGATGCGCCTCGAGGACAGTCCCTCGTATCTGTCGTTCCCCGGCGAGGAGGGACGGGTGCGGTACGGGGAGGGTCTCTTCGTCGGACACCGTGGTCACGACGCCCGGCGTACCCCGGTGGCCTTCCCGTTCGGCCACGGTCTGTCCTACACCACCTTCGAACACCGGGACTTGCGCGTGTCATGGGACGCCGACGCGCAGCACGCCGAGGTCACCGTGACCGTGGCCAACACCGGACACCGGGCAGGGCGCGAGGTCGTCCAGGTCTACCTGCACGGTCCGGACGGCTCGCCGGTCGTGCGTCCCGAGCGCGAACTGCGCGGATTCACCGGTGTCGAACTCGCCCCTGGCGAGCAGCGGGACACCACGGTGACGCTGGCGCGCGACGACTTCGCCCACTACAGCGAACGCGAGGCCGGCTGGCGTGTCGAAGGAGGGACGTGGCGCATTGACGTGGGCGCCTCCTCTCGTGACATCCGGCTCTCGGCGCCCTGTGACGTACAGGGTGACCCGTCCCGGCTCACCCTCACGGGACGCAACACGCTCGCCGAGTGGTACGCGCACCCCGAGGGCGCCCCCGCGCTCGCCGCCGCGTTCGCCGAAGGACGTGGCGCGGACGGGCCGCCGTCGGCGCTCGACGACCCGCTCGTGCACCGATTCCTGTCCGGCGTCCCCCTCGACGTGATCGCCGAGTTCCCGCAGAGCCCGCTCGGTGCGGAGGGGCTGTCGGCGCTGGTGGATCGCCTCGCCACAGAGAGGGCCGGCGGCAGCACCGCGCCCCGGGAGACGTCGTGAGCGCGTCGAGGAGCGCCCGGGCCGGGTGACCGGAAACGGCGCCGCCGGCTGGGAAGCGGTGCGGGACGCGTTCACCCTGGGCCAGGCAGGCGCCCCCGGTGGTGCCCAACTCGGCGTGCAGCACGAGGGGGGAGCAGGCCGTCGACCTGGCCATCTCCCGTTCGTCGTGGGCCTCGACCTGTGGATCGGTCTGCCGCCTGAGGAGGAGCGCCGGTTCGTGCCTCAACGTCCCTCGGCCGGGCCTTGGGCCGGCGAACAGATCACGAGCGCACTCGACGTGCTCGGCCTCACCCGCGACGACGGCCCAGCTCGCGCCCTCATGACCGCCACGGGTGAACTCGACCGGTTCGTCGCCGAGTTCACCACACGCCACGGCCGCACCGCTGAGATTCCGGCCGCCGTGGACCAGGGAGCTGACGGCGTTCGTCCCGTGGCGGCCGTGCGGCAGGGACCGGCACGCGAAGGAGGGGCGGGGGCCGTCGAGCTCCCACCCCTCCTCGATGTGCTGAGTCAGGAGTCGCTGTCGTCGTCCGCGGTGGCCGGCGGCATCAGCAGCGCCATCACGTCGTCGATCGGCTGCTCCATGTTGACCGAGCGGTCCACCAGCCACTGCAGCTGGATACCGTCGGCCACCGCGATCAGCAGCGCCGCCAACCGCTCGGGCGGGATGTCGCAGCGCATGTCCGAGGTGGCCAGCTTCTCGCGGAGCCACTCGGTGACCTGACCCCGCATCACGGGATAGCGCTTCGCGAAATGCTCGTGTGCCGGGTGCTCGGGGTCGCTGGCCGCGGCCGCCATCGACACGAACAACTCGACGAGTCCCGGGGTCGCCGTACCCTCGCGGATGACCTCCCGGTACCGATAGGGGCCGGTGCGCTGCTCCTGCCGTACGCGGGCCGCCTCGTCACGCATCCGCAGGACCTGGGTGAGCAGGTCCTCCTTGGAGTCGAAGTAGTGCATCAGTCCGGGCAGGCTGATGTTGCACCGTGCCGCGACCTTGCGCAGTGAAGTTCCGCGGTAGCCCTCGGCCGCGAAGATGTCGAGCGCAGCCTCCAGGATCTCCTTACGCTTGGCCTCGCCCTTTTCGTAGGGACCGCGTTTCGCCATGTGCCTCACCCTAACGTGCGGCGGACGGTACCGGCCGGGACGTGGATCCGGCGCCCGGGAGCCGGCCCGCCGCGGCGAGCGCACCCAGCCATCGGGCGGACGCCTTGGGTGTGCGGGCAAAAGTGGTGGGGTCGACACCGATGAGCCCGAACGTCGGCGCGAAGGTGCCCCATTCGTAGTTGTCCAGGGCGCTCCAGTGGAAGTAGCCGCGCACGTCCGCGCCACCCCGCAGCTGCTCGGCCAGGGAGGCGAGGGCCCGGCGTGTGTAGGCGATACGCTCGGTGTCGTCGGCGGTGGCGATGCCGTTCTCCGTGACCACGATCGGCACGCCCGTGCCGGTCACCTCGACCGTGTGCGCGATCGCCTCGCCGAGCGCCTCCGGGTAGACCTCCCAGCCGGTGAGCGTCGTGGGTGCGCCGTCCGGGACGGGCAGCGGGCCGTCCGGGCCGATGAGGTGCCGGGTGTATGCCTGCACACCAATCCAGTCGTCGGCGCGGGCCTCTTTGAGGAAGAGGTCCTCGCGGGGCCAGGCGTACGCCGCCGCGGCCGCCTCGGCGCCCGGCTCGGCCTGGTAGACCTGATTGGCCACGGTCCAGCCCACCTGGTGTCTGGCATCGGCCTCGTGGAGCACCGAGCGGGCCTGGTGGTGCGCCTCGATCAGCGTCCGCGTGACGACCTCGTCCGGAGCGATCAGCGCCGGATTGAACGCGGCACCGCCCTCGGCTCGGCCCCGCGCCAGGCTCGACCAGCCGTGCTCGGCGGCGTACCGGCGAAGCGAGTACATCAGAGCGAGCATGTTGGGCTCGTTCACAGTGGCGACCCGGGTGGGGCCACCCAGTACCTCCAGCGCGGTGCGGGTGTACTCGGCGAAGAGGTCCGGCGCGTCCGGTGCCCGCCAGCCGCCGCGCTCGCTGAACCAGCGCGGTGAGGTGAAGTGATGCAACGTCACCACCGGGGTGAGGCCGCGTGCCCGCGCGCCCTCCACCATGGCGCGGTAGTGGGCGAGCGCGGCTCGCGACACGCGTCCGGCCTCAGGCTCGATTCGCGCCCACTCGATGCTGAACCGGTAGGCGTTGAAGCCGAGTTCGCTCAGCAGGTCCATGTCCTGCGGCCAGCGGTGGTAACTGTCGGCTGCGTCGCCGCTCGGTGCCGAGACGAACGTGTCGGGTGCGTTCTCCAGGGCCCACCAGTCGCTGGCGATGTTGTTGCCTTCGACCTGGTGTGCGGAGGTCGCGGCCCCCATCAAGAAGTCTTCGGGCAGGGCGAGTTCGGTCCCGGGCTGGGGCGACGCCATGGAGCTTCTCCTCTCACGAGAGCGACCTCCGGGCCCTCTCGCCAAAAGCGTTCATTGATCGGTTTTCGTGTTAGCGTACAGGTGGTGCCGCACCGTGTGGAAGAGGCGACGTGGGGGCGCGTCGAACCCCGGAGGCACTTGCCCGGAGGCGCCGTCCGTCGCGCCCTGACGACGTGGCCGGGGGCGCCTCCGGGCTCCGGCCGGAGGGAGGTTGTGTTGTCCGCACTCATTCCCGGGCCTGCTGACGCCCGGATGGGGCCGGGCCTGCTGTGCCCACCCATCGGAGCACCCTGGCGGGTCCGCAGTGCCACGCGCGAGTTCGCTTCCGCGGCCGAGACCGTACGGGAGCTGCTCGCTCCGCACCTCGGCGCCCGAGTATCCGCTGCGGCCCCGCCCACCGGCCCCGCACTCACCTTGACCGACCAGGACGCGCCTGCCGCGCCGCGCCGCACCTTCGGCGTCGCGCCGACCGGCGAGAGTGAGCCACCGGACGAGTCGTACGCCCTGGACGTCGACGATGCCGGTGTCGTCTGCCGTGCCCGCACCCCGGCCGGCGCCCTGCGCGGTGGAGTCGCTGCCGCCCAACTGCTGCTCACCGAAACCCACTTGCCGCACCGCCGGATGCGCGACGGGCCGCACTTCGCCTGGCGCGGCCTGATGCTCGACCCGGCACGCACCTTTCTCTCGCCGGACGAGCTGCGCCGCCTCATCGACGTGGCCGCGCTGTACCGGCTCAACGTCGTGCACGTGCACCTGACCGACAACGAGGGCTGGCGCCTCCAGATCCCCTCGCTCCCCGCCCTCACCTCTCAAGGCTCGGCAGGGAAAAGAGAGTTCTACACTGTCGCCGAATATCGGGACCTGCAGTCCTACGCCGCCGCCCGGCACATCACCCTGATCCCGGAAATCGACCTTCCGGGGCACTGTGCCGCCCTGCGCCGCGCCCTGCCGGACCTGCCGCCGGCCCCGGCCCCCGAGGGGCTGCGCGGTCGCTACTCGTACACACCACCGCTGGACCTGGCCGACGACACCACGCGCACGACCGTGTCCGCCGTCCTCGCCGAGGTCTGTGCGCTCACCGATGGTCCCTTCGTCCACGTCGGCGGCGACGAGGCGCTCGGTATCACCGCGGATTCCTTCTCCCATGCGGTCACTGAACTCCGTGAAACGATAAGGAAGTTCGGCAAGAAGCCGGTCTGCTGGCAGGAGGCCTCGCGGGCCGGCCTCGCGCCGGGCGACGTCCTGCAACACTGGGTGGACGTGGAGATGATGGATCTCCCCGACACCCCGGATGAGCTGGCCGCTCGCCCCGACCTGGCGTCGACCGGGCACGGGGTGGAGGTGTTCCGTGCACTCAAACGCTTCTTCGGACCCAGTGACCACGACGTCCGGCGCATCCTGGACGGCGGCGGCCAGATACTGCTCTCGCCGCAGTCCCATCTGTATCTCGACCGGCGCTACGCACCCGAGACCCTGCCCGAAGATGTTCGGGCGGCCGTCGCGGACGTGGGCTTCGCCACCTACCGGCCGCGCAGCACCGAATACGCCGCGCAGTGGAGCCCCGACCTCCACGGCATTCCCGCGGATCGTGTGGCCGGCGTCGAAGCCACGCTGTTCGCCGAGCAGTTGACTGGTTTCGAGGACATCTCCACTTTGCTGCTGCCTCGTTTGGCGGGTGTCGCCGAGGTCGCCTGGACGGGCCGGGCGCCGGACTGGTCCGAGTTCCGGGGCCGGCTTGCCGCGCACGCCCGTTGGTGGGCCGAGCGGGGGCTGCCGTACGCAGCCACGACCGATGTGCCCTGGGTTGAGAGTCGCTCCTGACCGTGGGTCCGGTCATGCCTGTGCCCCGGCCGAGGTGCCGGGGC
>NZ_JBEOVM010000061.1:0-39165 GCF_040295505.1 Streptomyces sp. NPDC002790
GTGGGGTTGGGGGGGGGTGGTGGGCCCCCTTAATTTCAACCTGGCGCCGCCCTTCTGCTTCCTGTCTTTTTGGCGCGGGGTGTGGCCCGGCAGGTGATGGGGGCCGCCCGCCGACCGACCCCGGCCCCGCCCCTCACGTGTGTCCGGTGACCCGTTACGCCCCGAGCAGCTTGCGCACGCGGTCCGCGCCGACGGCGAGGAGCAGCGTGGGCAGTCGCGGCCCGGTGTCGCGGCCGACGAGCAGGTGGTAGAGCAGCGCGAAGAACGAGCGCTGGGCGACCTTGATCTCGGCGGGGAGTTCCTTGGCGGTGGCGTCGGCGGGGAAGCCGGCCTGCACCTTCGGAACGCCGTACACGTGGTGGGTCAGGCCGTCGAGCGACCAGTGGTCGTCGAGCCCGTCCAGCAACAGCCGGATGGACTCCCGCCCCTGCTCGTCGAGCGCGGCCAGCGCCTCCGCGTCGGGCTCGGTGCGCACGATGGTGCGGGATTCGGCGGGTACGTACTTGGTGATCCAGGCCTCGGCCTTGTCGAGCCGGGGGCGGACGGTGTCCAGGTCGGTGACCGGGTTCTCCGGGTCGAGCTCGGAGAGGATCCGCTGGGTCTGCTCCTCGTCCCCGGCGGTGACGTCGGCGACGGAGGCGAGCGTGCGGTACGGCAGCGGGCGCGGGGTGCGGGGCAGCTCGCGTCCCGCGACGCCGATGGCGCGGCTGTACGCGGCGGCGTCGGCGGGCAGCACGGTGCCGTCGGCGACCTTCGCGGCGAGCTTGTCCCACTCGTCGTAGAGCCGCTGGATCTCCTGGTCGAAGGCGATCTTGAACGACTGGTTGGGCCTGCGGCGGGCGTACAGCCAGCGCAGCAGCTGCGGCTCCATGATCTGGAGCGCGTCGCCGGGGGTGGGGACCCCGCCCTTGCTCGACGACATCTTGGCCATGCCGCTGATACCCACGAAGGCGTACATCGGGCCGATGGGCTGCTTGCCGCCGAAGATCTGGTCGACGATCTGCCCGCCGACCTGGAAGGAGGAGCCCGGCGATGAGTGGTCGACGCCGGACGGCTCGAAGATGACGCCTTCGTAGGCCCAGCGCATCGGCCAGTCGACCTTCCAGACCAGCTTGCCGCGGTTGAACTCGGAGAGCGGGACCGTCTCGGTGAAGCCGTCGAGGGTGCAGGTGTAGGACAGCTCGGTCGTCTCGTCGTCGTAGGACGTGACGGTGGTGAGGTCCTTGCCGCACTCGCCGCAGAACGGCTTGTACGGGTAGTAGCCGCCCGCGCCGCCGCTGCCGTCGTCCTCGGACGCGGCGCCGGAGCCCTCGGCGGCCTCCAGCTCGGCCTCGTCGACGGCCTTCTGCTGCTGCTTCTGCTGCGGCTTCTTACCCGCCTTGGCCGGGTCCTTCTTCGTGCGGTACTGGTCGAGGATCGCGTCGATGTCGCCGCGGTGCCTCATCGCGTGCAGGATCTGCTCGCGGTACGTGCCGGCCTGGTACTGCTCGGTCTGGCTGATGCCGTCGAACTCGACGCCCATCTCGGCGAGGGCGTCGACCATGGCGGCCTTGAAGTGCTCCGCCCAGTTCGGGTACGCCGAGCCCTGCGGGGCCGGGACCGAGGTCAGCGGCTTGCCGATGTGGTCGGCCCAGGACGCGTCGGTACCGGGGACGCCGTTCGGGACCTTGCGGTACCGGTCGTAATCGTCCCAGGAGATCAGGTGCCGCACGGTGTACCCGCGGCGGCGGATCTCGTCGGCGACCAGGTGCGGGGTCATGACCTCGCGGAGGTTGCCGAGGTGGATCGGGCCGGACGGGGAGAGGCCGGAGGCGACGACGACCGGTTTCCCCGGGGCACGACGCTCGGACTCGGCGATGACATCGTCCGCGTATCGGGAGACCCAATCCTGGGTCTCCGCGCCTGTGCTCTGGGCCACGATCGGTTGTCCCTCTCTTCGAATCCGGGGTGGGGCTTCACCTCTGCCCATCCCATTCTCCCAGCTTCCCGGTGCGGAACGAAAACGCGTTACGGCTTCGCGGTACGGCTCTGGGATACTGGCCGTGCATTCCACCCGCCCCGACCAGAACGGCAGCCCCTACATGGCCCCGGTCAAGTCCATCACCGCCAACGTCAACGCACGCCTCGCCGACGCCCTGACTTCCGCCCTGCCGGAGGCCGGCGGCGCGGACCCGCTGCTGCGACGTAGTGACCGGGCCGACTACCAGGCCAACGGGATCCTGGCCCTCGCCAAGAAGGCGAAGGCGAACCCGCGGGAGCTGGCCACGCAGGTCGTCGAGAAGATCACGAACGGCGAGCTGATCGCCGACGTCGAGGTCTCGGGCCCCGGCTTCCTGAACGTGACGGTCACCGACCGGGCGATCACCGACACGCTCGCGGCGCGCGCCGCCGACACGGACCGGCTGGGCGTGCCCACGAAGGCGGAGCCGGGCATCACGGTCATCGACTACGCGCAGCCGAACGTGGCGAAGGAGATGCACGTCGGGCACCTGCGGTCCGCCGTGATCGGCGACGCGCTGCGCGGCATGCTCGACTTCATCGGCGAGGAGACGATCGGCCGGCACCACATCGGTGACTGGGGCACCCAGTACGGCATGCTCATCCAGTACGTGATCGAGCACCCGGACGAGCTGCCGGCCGGCACGGACACCGACGGCGAGCGGGCCATGTCGACGCTGAACCGGATCTACAAGGCGTCGCGGGCGGTCTTCGACGCGGACGAGGACTTCAAGGAGCGCGCCCGCAAGCGGGTCGTCGCCCTGCAGTCCGGCGACCAGGAGACCCTCGGCCACTGGCAGCGGTTCGTCGACGAGTCGAAGGTCTACTTCTACTCGGTCTTCGAGAAGCTCGACATGGAGATCCGGGACGACGAGATCGTCGGCGAGTCGGCGTACAACGACGGCATGCCGGAGACGGCCCGCATCCTGGAGGAGACGGGCGTCGCGGTCCGTTCCGAGGGCGCGCTCGTCGTCTTCTTCGACGACATCAAGGGCAAGGACGACCAGCCGGTCCCGCTGATCGTGCAGAAGGCCGACGGCGGCTTCGGCTACCCGGCCTCCGACCTGACGGCGATCCGCAACCGGGTCCAGGACCTGCACGCCACGTCGCTCCTCTACGTGGTCGATGTCCGTCAGTCGCTGCACTTCAAGATGGTCTTCGAGACGGCGCGGCGCGCGGGCTGGCTGTCCGACGAGGTGAGTTCGCACAACGTCGCGTTCGGCACGGTGCTCGGCGCGGACGGCAAGCCGTTCAAGACGCGTGCGGGCGAGACGGTGCGCCTGGAGGACCTGCTCGACGAGGCGGTGCAGCGTGCCGCCGAGGTCGTGCGGGAGAAGGCGCGGGACCTGACCGAGGCCGAGATCCAGGAGCGGGCGCAGCAGGTCGGCATCGGTGCGGTGAAGTACGCGGACCTGTCGACGTCGCCGAGCCGTGACTACAAGTTCGACCTGGACCAGATGGTGTCGCTCAACGGTGACACGTCCGTCTACCTCCAGTACGCGTACGCCCGTATCCAGTCGATCCTGCGCAAGGCGGGCTCCGGCGTGGCTCCGGCGGCCCACGCGGAGCTCGAACTGGCTCCGGCGGAGCGGGCGTTGGGCCTGCACCTGGACGCGTTCGGCGACACGGTCTTCGAGGCGGCGGCCGAGTACGCGCCGCACAAGCTGGCGGCGTACCTGTACCAGTTGGCGTCCCTCTACACGACGTTCTACGACAAGTGCCCGGTCCTGAAGGCGGATTCGACGGAGCAGGTGGAGAACCGCCTGTTCCTGTGCGACCTGACGGCCCGGACGCTGCACCGCGGCATGGCACTGCTCGGCATCCGCACCCCCGAGAAGCTCTGACCGCACCCTGTACGTGCCGCCGCGGCCCGTTGTGCGTGGCGGCAGTAGCGGGGGAACCTTCGTGCGATTTCGCCCGTTCTCGGAACGACCCAGGAACACGACGACGAAACGGGGATCCACATGGCACTGTTCGGCAACGCTCATCCGATCGACCCGGCCAAGGCGGCGCAGGACTACGGGCGGCTGCTCGGGCAGGGTGAACAGATATACGGCGCCTATCAGTTGATACGGGACGCGATCCTGCTCACGGACCGGCGCATGGTCCTCATCGACAAGCAGGGGATGACGGGCAAGAAGGTCGAGTACCACTCGGTGCCGTACCGCAGCATCTCGCACTTCGCCGTGGAGACGGCCGGTCACTTCGATCTGGACGCCGAGCTGAAGATCTGGATCTCAGGGAACTCGGTGCCGATCGAGAAGACCTTCACCAAGGGCGTCGACATCTACGAGGTGCAGGCGATTCTGACGCAGTTCGTCGCGCGCTGACGTCGGGGGGGAGCCTCAGGCGCGGGTCGCCCGTAGCTCCCCCTTCACCACCTTGCCGGAGGCGTTGCGCGGGAGTTCCGTCACGAATCCGACCGACCTCGGCACCTTGTAGTTGGCCATCTCGCGGCGCGCCCAGGCGATGAGGTCGTCCTCGGTGAGGACGCCGCCCGGCCTGCGCACGACGTACGCCTTGCCGACCTCGCCGAGGCGGCCGTCGGGGACGCCGACGACCGCGACGTCGGCCACCGCCGGGTGCAGGCCGAGGAGTTGCTCTATTTCGGCCGGATAGGCGTTGAAGCCGCCGACGATGAACATGTCCTTGATGCGGTCGGTGATCCGGAGGTACCCGGCCGCGTCCATGACCCCGACGTCACCGGTGTGCAGCCAGCCGTCCTCGGTGATCGCCTCGGCGGTGGCGGCAGGGTCCTCGAAGTACTCACGCATGACGTTGAAGCCGCGGACCAGGACCTCGCCCGGTTCGCCGGGGGCGGCCGAGTCGACCCGGACCTCCGTGCCCGGTATCGCCCGCCCGGACGTCTCGGCGATCAGTTCCGCCGGGTCGCCGCGGCGGCACATCGTGGCGATGCCGCTGGACTCGGAGAGCCCGTACGCGGTGAGGACGGTGGCCACGTGCAGCTCGCCGCGCAGCCGTTCCACGAGGCGCAGGGGGACCACCGCGGCGCCCGTCACGACGAGCCGCAGCGCCGACAGGTCGTGGGAGTCGCGCGAGGGGTGGTCGAGGAGGGACTGGTGGAGCGTGGGCGGGCCCGGCAGCACCGAGATGCGCTCGGACGCGATGTTGGCGAGGGCCGTGTCCACGTTGAAGACGGGCTGCGGCACCATCGTGGCGCCCCGCATCAGGCAGGCGAGGACGCCCGCCTTGTAGCCGAACGTGTGGAAGAACGGGTTCACGATCAGATAGCGGTCGCCCTCGCGCAGGCCCGCGAGGTCCGCCCAGATCTCGTAGCCGCGCAGCGTCTGCGCGTGGGTGATGACGGCGCCCTTGGGGCGGCCTGTCGTGCCGGAGGTGAAGATGATGTCCGAGGGGGCGGTGGGGTCGACCGCGGCGGCACGTTCGCGGACCTCGGCGGCCGTGACCTTGTCGCCCGCGGCCAGGAACTCCTTCCAGCTCCGGTAGCCGGGAGCTTCGGGGGCGCCGTCGCCGAACACCACCACCTGTTCCAGGGCGGGCAGTTCGGCGCCCGCCTCCTGCGCGCGGCGCAGTGACGCCACGTAGGACGTGCCCAGGAACGTACCCGTGACGAACAGCAGCCGGGCCCTGGAGCGGGCCAGGATGTCGGCGGCCTCGCCGCCCTTGAAGCGCGTGTTGAGCGGTACGAGGACGGCCCCCGCGCTCACCGCGCCCAGCGCCGAGACGATCCAGTCCAGCGTGTTCGGCGCCCAGACCGCGACCCGGTCCCCCGCCTCGACACCCGCCGCCATGCACGCCGCCGCGGCCCGCTCGACGCGTTCACCGAGTTCCGCGTACGAGATGCGGGCACGCCCCTCGACCACGGCCTCGCGCTCGCCGTACCGTTCGGCAGCGTCCCGTACCAGCTCCGGGACCGTTCCCCACTCGCCATCCGTACGCATCGAACGACCTCCCACAACGCCGTAGCTGACTAACCGTCAGATTAGCTGTAGCCTGACGCGCTGTCAGCACACCGGACAGGCGGCAGACGGAACCAAGTGGGGGTGCCCATGGCGGGACTCAAGGACGCGACGGCCATCGTCGGTATCGGACAGACGGCCTTCGCGAAGCAACTCCCGGAATCCGAGAAGACGTTGGCGTGCCGGGCGATCATCGAAGCGCTCGACGACGCGGGGATATCCCCGTCCGAGGTCGACGCCTTCGCCTCCTACACGATGGAGGAGACGGACGAGGTCGAGGTGGCCAAGTCCATCGGCGCCGGAGACGTCACCTTCTTCTCCAAGGTCGGCTACGGGGGCGGCGGTTCGTGCGCGACGGTCGCCCACCTCGTCGCCGCGATAGCCACCGGACAGGCGAGCGTCGGCATCGCGTGGCGCTCCCGCAAGCGCGGTTCGGGCCCGCGCCCGTGGAAGAACACGGCCGTCCAACTCCCCACGCCCGCCCAGTGGACACGCCCGTACGGGCTGCTCCGCCCGGCCGACGAGATCGGCATGCTGGCCCGCCGCTACATGCACGAGTACGGCGCGACGCGGGATCACCTGTTCAACGTCGCGCTCGCTTGCCGAAACAGGGCCAATCAGAATCCGGCCGCGATGATGTACGAGCGCCCCATGACCCGCGACAGCTACATGACCTCGCGGTGGATCAGCGAGCCGCTCTGCCTCTTCGACAACTGCCTGGAGACGGACGGGGCGTTGGCGTGCGTCATCGTCTCCGCCGAGCGGGCCCGCGACTGCCGGCAGAAGCCGGTCTACGTCCACTCTGCGGCCCAGGGCCTGCCCGCGCAGCACCACGGCATGGTCAACTACTGGAACGACGACCCGCTGACCGGGCCCGCGTGGACGGCGGCCCGTCACCTGTGGAAGAACGCGGACGTCACCCCCGAGGACGTCGACGTCGCCCAGATCTACGACGCGTTCACCCCGCTCATCCCGCTCTCCCTCGAGGGGTACGGGTTCTGCGGGCGCGGCGAGGGGGCGGCGTTCACGGAGGGCGGGGCGCTCGAGATCGGCGGTCGTCTACCCATCAACACGGGTGGCGGCGGGCTGTCCGAGGCGTACGTCCACGGGTTCAACCTCATCAACGAGGGCGTGAAGCAGTTGCGGGGGGTGAGTACGGCGCAGGTCCCGGACGCGGAGACCTGCCTGGTGACGGCGGGCGAGGGGGTGCCAACGTCGGCGCTTTTGCTGCGCGCCTAGTTCAAGCCCCAAACGCCGGGTGGGCATTTCAAGCCCCTGCGGCGATTGAGCAGCGGGGTCCGGGGCGGAGCCCCGAGACCGCAACCACTCTTCCGTGAAGGAACACTCATGGCAGACGCAACGACGACCTCACAACTCCTCACCCCCACCCCCGACGACGACGGCGCCCCCTTCTGGGACTACGCCACCCGCGGCGAACTCCGCATACAGGCCTGCGCCAACCCCACCTGCGGAGAACTCCGTTTCCCGCCCCGCCCCTGCTGCCCGCTCTGCCAGTCCTTCGACAGCGAATGGCGCAGGATGAGCGGCCGCGGACGCATCTGGTCCTACGTCATCCCGCACCCGCCGCTGCTTCCCGCCTACGCCGCCCAGGCCCCGTACAACGCGATCGTCGTCGAACTGGCCGAGGCGCCCCGGATCCGGCTCGTCGGCAATCTGGTCTCCGCCGCCGACGCCCCGCTCAACTCCGTCGACCCGGACCGCATCAAGATCGGCGCGCGGGTGCAGGTGGCGTTCGCGGAGGTCGACGGGGTGGCGGTGCCGCGCTGGGTCCTGGAGCGCCCATGACCGTGACCACGGAGATCGACAAGGGCACGGGCGTCGCCACCGTCACCCTCGACCGCCCGCACCGCCACAACGCACTCGACCAGGCCACGGTCGCTCAACTGGCCGCGACATGGCGGGAGTTCCGGTTCGACGACACCGTGCGGGCGATCGTCCTGACCGGGGCCGGCGACCGGGCGTTCTGTACGGGCATCGACCGCGGGTGGGATGTGCCGCAACCGGACTCCCCGTACTCGGCGGACGATCCGCTTCCCACGGTCGGCCCGAAGGCCAACGACCTGTGGAAGCCGGTCGTCGCCGCGGTCAACGGCATGGCGTGCGGCGGGGCGTTCTACCTGATCGGCGAATCGGAGTTCGTGGTCGCGGACGAGACGGCGACGTTCTTCGACCCGCACACCACGTACGGCATGGTCAACGCCTTCGAGTCGATCTACCTCGCGCACCGGATGCCACCGGGCGAGGTGGCCCGGCTCGCCCTGATGGGCTCGGCGGAACGGATGTCGGCGCGGCGGGCGTACGAGGTGGGCCTGGTGTCCGAAGTGACGGAGCCCGGCGGGGCGTTGGCGGCGGCGCTGCGCTGCGCGACGATCGTCGCGGGCCACCCGACCGAGGCCGTACAGGGCACGGTGAAGGCGCTGTGGGCCGCGAACGAGGCCACCCGTTCGCACGCCTTCGCCCGTGCCCCGGACCTGATCAAGCTGGGCAACCTGCCGCCGGAGCGGCAGGCCGACCTTTTCAACTCCCGTACGCAGAACCGGGAGTTCAGGGTGCGCTGAGTGTGTCGTCAGCGCAGTAGGACGGCTTTCGGGTCGATGTCGCAGTGGGCGACGTCGGCGGCGAGGGTCCTGCTGCCGACCTGCACCCCCACGGTCACCTTGCCGTCCGCGGCCACCTCGACCTCCTTGTGCCGGTCGGCCACCGTCCTGCCGTCCGCGGCGAGGAACGTGCCGTGCGCGTCGAACCGCAGCTTCCTGTTGTTCGGGTTGGTGACCGTGACCAGGGCGTACTCCTGGTCCGCGCTTGCGCACTCGAGCAGCTTCACGGTGCCGTCCCGCAGGTTCCTCGTGGTGGAGGACGACGTCGTGGAGCGGTGCGTGGTGTGCCGGGTGTAGCTGCTGCCGCCGCCCTTGGAGACGGTCGAGGAGGTCGAGTCGTGGCTCTGGGAGGAGCTGCTGCACCCGCCCCCGCTGCTACTGCTCCGGCTCTTGGAGTGTCCGTGGCTCCGGCCGGTGGTGAACCCCGTGAGGGCCACCACCACCAAGGTCGCCACCGCTGTCAGTTTCAGTCCCCGTTTCATCACGCGAGGCACCCTACCGTCGAGCCGCTAGCGGCTGGTCCCCGTTCCCTTCTCCGCGTCCAGCGCGTACACGCAACGGTCCTTGCTGCACGCGTAGACGACGCCGTCCCGCACGACCGGTGTGCCCGTGATCTCGCCGCCCGTGGCGAGCTTCCAGCGCAGGCGGCCGTCGTCGGCCTTCAGCGTGTAGAGCAGGTGGTCCGTGGAGCCGAAGTGGATCCGCCCGTCCGCCACCACGGGCGCCCCGACGATCTCGCCGCCTGCCTGGAAGCGCCACTTCGGGGTGCCGGTCACGGCGTCAAGCGTGTAGAGCCCCTGGCCGGAGCCGACGTGCACGTGGCCCTGCGCCACCAGGGCCGGGTCGACCGACGCGGGCCTGGCCTCCGTCGCGATGCGCCAGCGGTCCCGGCCGTCCGTGGCGTCGAGCGCGTACACGGTGCCGAGGTGGTCGACGAGGTAGACGCCGCCGCCGGTGACCGCGGCGCCGGGGGCGAACGCGGGCGGCGAGAGGAACACGGCCGGGGCCTCGAAGTGCCAGCGGACGTGCCCGGAGGCGGCGTCGATGGCGAGGACGCGGGTGCCCGCGGCGACGTACACATGGCCGTCGGACGCGGGCGTCAGGCGCATCGGGACGCCGCCGCAGGAGGCCGCGTCGCCGATCGGGTACGACCAGCGCTCGTCACCCGTACGGGCGTCGAGGGCGCGAAGGCGTGCGTCCTGCCATACGTAGACCGTGCCGTCGTGCATGACGGGTCCGGCCTCCGCGGCCTCGAAGTCGGTCTGGCAGCCGGTGATCTCCCACTGGAGGTCGCCGCTGACGGCCTCGCGGGCCTGGACGCCGCCGCCGCGCGTTGCGGTGACGACGGTGCCGCGGCCGGCCTGCATCGCGTACACCCAGGCATCGGTCTGGATGCGCCACAGGTCGCCGCCCTCGCGGGCGTCGAGCGCCCACAGGGTGGGGCCGTCGGAGGCGTGGATGCAGCCGTCGGCGACGGCCATGGACCAGGCGACGTCACGGGTCTTGAAGCGGCGCCGGCCGGTGGCCACGTCCAGGACGTGCACCTCGAACGACGTGACGTAGACGAGGTCGTCCGCCACGGCGGGCGTGCCCCACACGTCGTTCGACATGCGGAACCGCCAGGGCCGCCAGGGCGCGCCCTCGGCGGCGGCCGGCGCGGGCACGACCGGTTCGTGCGAGCCGTTCACGGCGGGCTTGGCGCGGGACCAGGATCCGGCGAGGCCCGATTCGGCGGGCGGCGCCTTCACGGCGGCGGCCCGCGCGTCGGCGACCCGCGGTCCTGGACCGATCGGCACCTGCGCCCCCGCGAGGTGCACAGGGCCGTCCGCGACGAGGCTCTGACCCGCGGGCACCGGCGAGTGCCGCCAGCCGTCCGGGGACATCGGCGGCGCGGGCGGCTGCGAGGGCATGGCGGGGATGGGGGCGTGCCCGTTCGGAGCGGCGTGCGCACCCGGGCCGGGCCCGCGGCTCATGGGCGGCTTGGGGGCGGGGCGGCCGCCGCGGCGCGACTCGATCAGGGCGACGGAGCGCTCGGGCAGCCAGGCGGACGCGGTGCCGCTGTCGTCGCTGCCCGCGCCGAACAGGTGCGGGGCGAGCTGCGACTGGAGGTCGGCGGGCGACGGCCGCTGCGCCGCGTCCATCTGCATGCACGCCTCCAGCAGCGGCCGCAGCTCCGCCGGGAGTCCCTCCAGGTCGGGGCCCTCGCGCAGCAGCATGAACACGGTCTCGACCGGGTTCGCGCCGTGGAACGGGGCGTGCCCGGTCGCCGCGAAGACGAGCGTCGAGCCGAGCGAGAAGACGTCCGACGCCCCCGTCACGCTCCGCGAGTCCTTCGCCTGCTCCGGCGACATGTACGCGGGTGTGCCCACCGCCACGTTCGTCATGGTCAGGCGCGTGTTCGAGACGCCGGACGCGATGCCGAAGTCGATGACGCGCGGGCCGTCCTCGACGACCAGCACGTTCGACGGCTTGAGGTCGCGGTGCACCAGGCCCGCGCCGTGGATCGACTGCAGGGCCTCGGCGACGCCCGCGGCGAGCCAGCGGACGGCCTGGGCGGGCAGCGGCCCGGTCTCGTTCACTATTTCTTCGAGGGAGGGCGCGGGGACGTACGCGGTGGCGAGCCAGGGCACGGCCGCGCGCGGGTCGGCGTCGACGACGGCGGCCGTGTAGAAGCCGGACACCGCCCGTGCCGCCTCGACCTCGCGCGTGAAACGGACCCGGAAGAGCTGGTCCTCCGCGAGTTCCGTACGCACCGTCTTGATCGCCACGCGTCGGCCCGAGGCCGAGCGCGCCAGATAGACCAGGCCCATGCCGCCCGCGCCGAGCCGTCCCAGAACCTCGAACGGACCGATCCGCCTCGGATCGTGCTGCGTCAGCTGATCCATCACTCGCCTGCCACCTCCCCGTGCGGGCCACCGCACTCACGGCCCCGTCAGCGTCTCACCACCGAAGCGCCACGGCGGCACGCACCCCGATTCTTCCTGTCCCGGCCCTCAGTTGCGAACCTCGGGTCAAAACGGGGTGTCTCGGAGTATTCGGGGCCTCTCATGCCTGCTCGCACACCACGAACACCGCGCCTTGATCATCCTGGATCACGGCGGCCCGTCCGTACGCCATGGGACGCGGACCCACCCGGACCCGCCCGCCGAGGCGGACCGCGGCCGCCGCCGTGGCGTCGACGTCGGCGCAGCCGAAGTGGAGCAGGAACCGGCCGGGCCCCTCGGAGACGACCCTACGGCGCACCGCCTCCCAGGAGGGGCCGTCCCCGGGTCCGGTCCCCCCGAACGAGACCGTCCCGGGGTCGGCTCTCTCGAACGAGACCGTCCCGGGGTCGGCCCTCTCGGATGAGGCTGCCCCTGGAGCGGCCCCTTCCGACGAGACCGTCCCTGGAGCGGCCCCCTCGAACGAGACCGCCCCAGGGGCAGTTCCCTCGGACGAGGCCCCCGCGAACGCCCCCTCTCCGAATACGGCGCCGTAGAAGGAATCGCTCAACGCGGCGTCCGGTGTCAGTAGCTCCGCGCCGCGGAACGCCCCGGCCCCGCCCACCCCCTCGAAACCTCGATGGGTCCCCGCCTGCCGCAGTACGAACACGGCCCCCTCCGGCCCCCGCGCGAGCGCCACCGTCGCCGCCGTGCCGCCGGGCAGCGGCCCCGCCACGATGTGGCCGCCCGCCGCGAAGACCCGTTCGGCGGCGGCGTACGCGTCGCGTACCGCGAGGTGGACCCGCCAGCGGGCGCCCCGGTTCGCGGGGGCGAGGGCGGCGACGGAGCGGTCCCCGCTGTAGGCCGCCGTGTAGTAGCCGCGCTCGGCGCCCGCGCCCTCGTCGAAGGTCCAGCCGAAGAGGTCGCCGTAGAACCGCTTTCCGGCCTCGACGTCCGCGAGCCGGGCGTCGGCCCAGCACGGGGCCCCTTCGGGAAAATCGGGAGGATCGAGCCGGTCGCGGCGGGCGGGGCGCATGAGCGTCACGCTAACCAGGCCGGACGGGCCACCGCGCTTGAAATTCGAACGTTTGGCCAATTCCGGTCGCTCACGGCGCGTCATTTGACCAGAGGTCATGACGGCCAACCCCATTTGCAGTCGGCCAGATCGCGCTCCGATCACCCCTCGGTAAGCTGACGGCATGACAGGACAAGTACGGACCGTCGACGGCCGCGTGGCCGGCCGGCGTGGTCAGGCGACACGTCAGAAGCTGCTCGACTGCCTCGGCGAGATGCTCAGCTCCTCGCCCTACCGGGACGTCAAAGTCATTGATGTCGCGCGAAAGGCGGGCACTTCGCCCGCGACCTTCTACCAGTATTTCCCGGATGTCGAGGGCGCCGTCCTGGAGATCGCCGAGCAAATGGCCACCGCGGGCGCGGGGTTGACCGAACTGGTCGCGGACCGCTCCTGGGTCGGCAAGGCCGGCTGGGCCACGGCGCAGGAACTCGTGGACGGCTTCCTGGAGTTCTGGCGCAAGAACGACGCGATCCTGCGCGTCGTCGACCTCGGCGCGGCCGAGGGCGACAAGCGCTTCTACAAGCTCCGCATGAAGATCCTGAACTCGGTGAACAACTCCCTCGCGGACGCCGTCAAGGACCTTCAGGACAAGGGAAAGGTCGACAAGGACGTGAGCCCGGCCGCGGTCGCCGGTTCACTGGTCGCGATGCTCGCGGCGGTCGCCTCGCACCAGAGGGGCTTCCAGACCTGGGGCGTCAAGCAGGCCGAACTCAAGCCGAACCTCGCACTGTTGGTGCACCTGGGCGTGACCGGAAAGAAGCCCACCAAGTAACTCTTCCTGGTCCTGTCGTGCAGCGGCGGTTCGCGTGGTGCAACGCGAGCCGCCGCTGTTGCAGTTCCCGGCCCGTCGCTCAGCGGCGCTCAAGGCGGAACAGCCGGATCTGCCGCTCCACCCGCCGCTGGTACGCGGCGTAGGGCGGCCAGAACTTAAGCGCCGCCTCCCAGGCATCCTCCCGCTCACCGCCCTCCAGGAGCCGGGCCGTCACCAGGATGTCCGTCCCGTGCCAGTTGATCTCGGCGTCCGGATGCGCGAGCAGATTCGCGGTCCAGGCGGGATGACCGGGGCGCCCGAAGTTCGACCCGATCAGCAGCCACGTCCCGGCCTCCTCCTCGGGCATGCACGCGAGTGGAGTACGCCGCTCGATCCCGCTCTTCGCGCCCCGCACGGTGAGGATCACGCCCGGCAGCATCTGCGCGCTGAGCAGCACCTTTCCGCGCGTGAGCCGGTGCACGGTGCGGTCGAGCACGGGGATGACGTGCGGCGCGAGGCGGCCGAACGTCCGCGTCGACGACACCTTCTGCACCAGCTTGATGCCCGGCGGCGCCATCAGACCGCCACCTCCAGGCGGGGCCCCGGCGCGAACAGCTCTGCGGCCTGCGCGGCACGGTCCCGCAGCAGGTGCACGGGCCCGAACAGCAGCTCGTCGCCAGTGGCCCGCTTCAGATACAGGTGCGCCTCGTGCTCCCAGGTGAACCCGATGCCGCCGTGCAGCTGCACGGCCTCCCCCGCCCCGGTCCGCAACGCCTCCAGCGCCTGGGCGAGCGCGAGCCCGCCGACGGGCGCCTCGTCGGCGGTGCTCGCGGCCCACGCCGCGTAGTACGCGGCCGAGCGCGCCGCCTGCACCGTCACGTACACGTCGGCCAGCCGGTGCTTCACGGCCTGGAAGGACCCGACGGGCCGACCGAACTGCTCCCGTTCCTTGACGTACTCGACGGTCCGTTCAAGGGCCCGGTCCGCGGCGCCGACGGCCTCGGCGGCGAGCAGCGTGGCGACGGTGTCCCCGACGGCGGCGAGCGCCGCATTCACGTCGCCGCTCTCCTCACCCAGCAACTCGGCCGCCACGTCACGGAGTTCGACGCGCGCCTGCGGCCGCGTCTCGTCCATGGCCGTCTGGCGTACGCGGACGAGCCCGGGGGCGTCCTCCCGTACGAGGAACAGGAGCGTGCGGGAGCGGGCGAAGCCTCCGGTGTGCGCGGCGACGAGCAGCAGCCCGGCGCTGTGGCCGTCGAGCACCTGCTCGGCCTGCCCGTAGAGCCGCCACCCGCCCTCCTGTCGGGCCGCCTGCACGCCGCCGGCCCGTCCGCCGCCCGCCCAGTCGCCCGCGTTGTCGGCGACGAGCCCGAGGGCGGTAGCGAGGCCCGTGCCGGGCACGGCGAGCGTCGCGGTCAGGGTGCCCTCGGCGATCCTCGGCAGCAGCGCGGCGCGCTGGGCCTCCGTGCCGAGGGTAGAGATCAGCGGGGCCGCGAGCCCGCTGGTGGCGAGCAGCGGCGTGGGTGCGAGGACACGACCCAACTCCTCCGTCGCGAGCGCGAGTTCCACCAACGACCCGCCCACACCGCCGTACTCCTGCGGCAGCGCGAGCCCCGGGAGGCCGAGCTGCGTGCTGAGGGTGCCCCACAGGGCGAGGTCATGGCCGACGGGGGTGCGGGTGGCGGCCTTGACGTCGTCCGGGGTGCAGCGCTTGGTGGCGAGTTCGCGCAGGGTACGGCGGATCTCTTGCTGTTCCTCGGTGAACCTGGCGTCCATGTGGGCCCCTTTCTGACGGGGCGTCATGTTAGGACGACTGTCGTCGGATGCCCAGAGCTACGCACACTAGACCGCGCACCCGTCCCCACGCTCGCCCGCACCCTCCTCCGCACCCCCGTATCTGATGTACCGTCAGATTCATGACTGAGACCGGGAGCCAGGATGACTGAAGCCGGGAGCCAGGATGACTGAAAGCGGAAGCAAGGTCGCCATCACGGGCATCGCCCTCTCCGACTGCGGCCGCGTCGACGAAGCCACTCCCTACGCCCTGCACGCCCAGGCCGCCCGCCGGGCGCTCGCCGACGCGGGGCTCACCCCGGATGTCGTGGACGGTTTCGCCTCGGCCGGCCTCGGCACCCTCGCGCCGGTCGAGGTCGCCGAGTACCTGGGCCTCAAACCCCGCTGGGTAGACTCCACTTCGGTCGGCGGCTCCACCTGGGAGGTCATGGCGGCGCACGCGGCCGACGCGATCCGGGCAGGCCACGCGCGCGCCGTCCTCCTCGTCTACGGCTCCACGGCCCGCGCCGACATCAAGGCGAAGCGCCGCACCTCGAACCTCTCCTTCGGCGCGCGCGGACCGCTCCAGTTCGAGGTCCCGTACGGCCACTCGCTGATCGCCAAGTACGCGATGGCCGCCCGCCGCCACATGCACGAGTACGGCACGACGCTCGAGCAGCTGGCCCAGGTCGCGGTCCAGGCCCGCGCGAACGCCTCCCGCAACCCGGACGCCATGTTCCGCGACCCGATCATGGTCGACGAGGTCCTCGACGGGCCGATGATCGCCGACCCCTTCACCAAGCTGCACTGCTGCATACGCTCGGACGGCGGCGCGGCGGTGCTCCTGGTCGCGGAGGACCTGGTGGCGGACTGCGCGAAGCCGCCGGTGTGGGTGCTCGGTTCGGGCGAGCACGTCTCCCACACCACGATGTCCGAGTGGGACGACTTCACCGTCTCACCGGCGGCGGTCAGCGGACGGCTCGCGTTCGAGCGGGCGGGGGTGCGGCCGGACGAGATCGACATCGCGGAGATCTACGACGCCTTCACGTACATGACGCTCGTGACGCTGGAGGACCTCGGCTTCTGCGCCAAGGGGGAAGGCGGCGCGTTCGTCGAGAAGGGGCGCCTCCTGCACGACGGCGAGCTGCCGACGAACACGGACGGCGGTGGCCTCTCCGCCCAACACCCCGGCATGCGCGGCCTGTTCCTCCTCGTGGAGGCGGCACGCCAACTGCGCGGCGAGGCGGGCGGCCACCAGGTGCGGCGGTCCGATGGCTCACTGCCGCAGCTCGCCGTCGCCTCGGGCACGGGCGGCTGGTTCTGCTCGGCGGGGACGGTGGTGCTGGGGCGGGACTGAGGTCCACGGGGTGCCGCCCGCCCAGCTCGCCGGTGACGGCTGACATTCGTACAAGACGGGCCGGCCAGGCCGCCGCATCATCGCCGATATGGGCGAATACGACGCTACGCACTCATCCGGGACGCACGTGGTCCACGACGGACCGCGCGAGGCTCCCCCGCTGCTCCTCATCCACGGGTCCGGGGCCTCGGGCTCGACCTGGGACCCGGTGGTCCCCCTCCTCGCCGGACACCATCACGTGATCCGGGTCGACCTCCCGGGCTGCGGGCACTCCCCGCCCGCGCCGACGTACGACGTACCCGCGCAGACCGAGCGGGTGGCGCGGGTCCTCGACGGTCTCGGCCTGCGGCACGTCGCCGTGGGCGGGCACTCCAGCGGCGGCTACATCGCCACCGCCCTCGCCGAAAGCCGCCCCGACCTGGTGCGCTCGCTCGCGCTGGTCAGCACAGGACCGAGCCCCGACGCGCTGCTGCCGCAGCCGCTCCTCCACCGGGTGCTGCTGGCCCCGCCCTTCGGCGCGCTCCTGTGGGCGAGGCGTTCCGACGCGATGATCCGCAAGGGGATGGCCATGACGGCCGCCCGCCCGGTGAACATCCCGGACAACGTCGTCGCCGACGTACGGGACCTCGAGTACCGCACGCTGCGGGCGATGCTGCGCCACTACACCGAATACGTCGCGGAGCGCAGCGTGCCCGAGCGGCTCGCCGCGCTCGACGTCCCCGTCCTGGTCCTCTTCGGTACGGCCGACCCGCGCTGGGACCCGGCGTCCGCGCACCGGTACGAAGCGGTGCCCGGCGCCCGGGTCGAACTGCTGCCGGGTGTCGGCCACTTGGCCATGTTCGAGGACCCGGCCGGGACCGGCGAACCCCTGCTCGCGTTCACGTCGGCGGCCGGTGACCTGAACGCGAGCAGGCCACAGACCCGGCCCCATACCGATACCCGCCCCCGTACCCAGACCCAGACCTAGACTGGATCCGTGCTGTCGTCGAGAAGGCCGTCGCCCGACTGGACGAGCGTGGACATCGCGGTCCCACGCCCGCGGGACCGGCTGCCGGGGGTCAGCATGGCGGGCTTCCTGGCGCACGGACCGCCCCCGGCCGGCTTCGACAGGGCCATCGCCATGGTCGCCCACCCCTTCGTCACCCTGCTCATCGACCTGAGCGAGGGCGGCGCCCAAGGGGACGGCCGGGACGACGGCCGGGCAGGCGGCCTCTTCCACGAGGCCGGTGGGCGGCGCGGATACGGGAGCATCGCCGTGGGGCTGCTGCCGAGGGACGTCAGGACCGGCGGCAGCACGGGCGAGTGCCTCCAGATCCGGCTCCGGCCGGCCGTGGCCACGGCCGTCCTCGGCGCGTCGGTCGACCTCAGCGGGGCTGTCGTACCCCTGGCGGACCTCTGGGGCCGCGACGCCGTACGGGCCGAGGAGCGGTTGCGCGCCGCCGATTCCTGGGACGATCGGTTCGCGATCGCGGCAGCCCTCATCGGCCGCCGTCTCGCCGTCCGCCGCGTCGATCCCGAGGTCGCCTTCGCCTGGCGGCGCGCCTTCGGCCTGCGGGGGCAGGTGCGGGTCGACGGCCTGGCGGACGAGATCGGGTGGAGCCGCAAGCGCCTGTCCGCCCGCTTTCACGCGCAGCTCGGCATCTCCCCCAAACGCGCCGCCCGCCTGATCCGCTTCGACCACGCCGCCCACCTCCTCGCGGCGGGCCGCCCGGCCGCCGACACCGCCACCGCGAGCGGCTACGTCGACCAGCCCCATCTGCACCGCGACGTACGGGAGTTCACGGGCCTGACCCCGACGGCCCTGGCCGCGGCGCCCTGGCTCTCGATCGACGACGTCGCCTGGCCGGACTCGGCCCCGGGGCGCCGGGCGGTGGCGCGACCGTCGGGTGAGTGAAGCGGCACGGGCGGCACGGGCGAGAATCGAGCCCATGGAACTGGAACCGGTACCGGAACCCGATCTGGACGCCCTGCTGCGGAGCCTGCGCGTGTGGGACACCGAGCTGCCCGCCTTCGACCCGCGGGACGCGCCCGCCGCGCCCTTGGAACTCTTCGTCGAGTGGTTCGCCGCGGCCGTGGCGGCGGGCCAGCCCGAGCCGCACACCCCGTCGCTCGCGACGACGGACTCCGAGGGCCGCGCCGATGTCCGTACGGTGATGCTGCACGGCGCGGACGAGGCGCACGGCTGGCACTTCGCCTCGCACGCGGGCAGCGCGAAGGGCCGCCAGCTCGCCGCCCGGCCGTACGCGGCGCTGGGCTTCTACTGGCCGGCGCAGGGCCGCCAGATCCGGGTCCGCGGCCCCGTCCGCACGGCGCCGCCCGAGGCCGCCCACGCGGATCTGCACGCCCGCTCGACCGGCGCGCTCGCCTCCGCCCTCGTCGGCCACCAGAGCGAACCGCTCGGCTCCTACGAGGAGTTAGAGCGCGCCTCGGACGCCGCGTGGGAGCGCGCGCAGCGCGAACCGGACGCCGCGGCCCCGTCCTGGACGGTCTACGAGCTGACCCCGGACGAGGTCGAGTTCTTCCAGGGCGACCCCCGCCGCCGCCACGTTCGCCTCAGGTACCGGCGCACGGCGGAGGGCGGCTGGGCCAAGGAGTTGCTGTGGCCGTGACCACGCCGCAGGGGCTTGAATTGCCCGTGAACTCCCACACCGCGAACTCCCGGACCGGCCGGTAGCCGAGGCGCTGGTAGAGGGCGTTGCTCGTCGGGTTGGCGAGGTCCGTGAAGAGCAGCACCTCTTCGGCTCCCGCCACGCGCCGGGCCCGGCCGACCTCACCCCTCACACCGCGACGACCGTCAGTACGCTCTCCAGCCCCTTGAAGTCCTTGATGTTGCGCGTATACAGCGGCAGCCCGTTGGCCGAAGCGATGGCCGCGATCATGAGGTCGAGCTTCCTGGGTCGGGGGTCCCGCCGCCCGGCAAGGGCCAGCGCCACCAGGGTTCCGTATCGCGCGGCCGCCTCCGCACCGAAGGGCAAGGGGGCGGGGAAGGCGTTCACCGCATCGCCGAGCCGCTCGGTTCGCCTCGCACGCTCCACCGGGTCCTTGGCCATGCCGACCCCTTGATGCAGCTCCGCGAGACTGATGGCGGTCAGCTCCGGGGTGCGCGGCAACCCCGCCGGGTCGATCAACGCCAGATCCACATATGCGCACGTGTCGAGCACACCCCGGGCATCCCGCTCAGCCACGACCGCGCTCCCACGGATCGTCGTCGGCTTCACCGACAAGGCCCTCTGTCCCGAAGAATTCGTCGGCTTCCCGGCGCATCTGCTCATAGTCGACTCGCGGCAGCCTCTTCGCCCGCCCGACCAGTTCCTCCGCGCTGAGCGCGCGCCGACGCGGCACGGGCCGCAGTTCCGCGACCTCTATGCCCTTGCGAGTGATGTGGTAGGTCTCGCCGGCCTCCACCGCGTCCATGACAGCGGCGGAGTTGTTTCGGAACTCGCGCTGCGTGATGGTCTTCATGCAGCCAGCGTAGCCCCGCGGGACACGCCGGGCTACACCGTTCCGACCGGCCTGAACACCGGCACGGCAAAGCCGCCCCCCGCCTCCCGGAAGTCGACCGTCAGGTCCATGCCCATCCGAAGATCGGGTTCCGCGCACTCCACGATCTCCGTCATCATCCGCGGCCCCTCGGCGAGGTCGACGACGGCGGCGACGTACGGGGGGCGCGTCCCGAAGGGGGGCAGGTCGTTGCGGTGCACGACGGACCACGTGTAGAGCGTGGCCCGGCCGCTCGCCTCCCGCCACCCCACGTCCTCGGGGGACTCGCTCCAGCAGAACGGGCAGAACTCCCGCGGATAGTGGTGGTCACGCCCGCACGCCGCGCAGTGCCTGAGCAGCAGCCGACCCCCGGCGGCCGCGTCCCAGTAGGGCCGGGTGAAGGCGTCGGGTTCGGGAACGTCGAAACGTACGGAGGCGTCAGCGCTCACTGGAACAGTCCGATCGCGTGGTCGAGGGACCAGGCCTGCCAGGACATGGCGAACAGCGCGACGAGCGAGATCAGGCCCATCATCGCGTTCTGCCCCTGCTCGGCCCAGTCGTGGATCATCAACGTGAAGTAGAGAACGTTCAGCAGCAGGCCGCCGACCAGCGCGATCGGCGTCAGGAACCCGAGGATCAGGCCGATCCCCAGGGCCAGTTCGGCGTAGACGACGACGTACGCCATCGTCTTCGGCCGCGGTTTGACGACGACCTCGAAGCCGCTGCGCACCGCGTTCCACTTGTGCTTGCCCGCGACGTCGGCGGCCCACGCGATGCCGGTGCCGCGCTCGAACCAGCCCTTCTTGTCCTTGTGCCGCCAGCTCTCCAGCCACCACAGGCCGAGCCCGATGCGCAGCACGGCGAGCCATTCGGCGCCGCTGAGCCCTATCGCGTCCATATCGCTTCCATGAAGTCCGCTCCCATGAAGTCCGGTCCTTCAATCATTTCCTGACGATGCGTCAGTTTCTCGGGTAGGCCAGTTCAACGCATCCGGCACCGCCTCCGCAAGGCCCCCGCACACACCACCGGCAGCACCCCACGCCCGCCACCCGTGATCAATTCGCAACCGGTTTCCGTCTTGACCGGTCCCGATCAAACCGGCGCCGGAATACGCTCCGTACATGGCCGACTCCCCACAAGCACCGGCACGCAGCCATGAACGTCCGCCCGTGTACGTCATCGGAGGCGGCCCCGGTGGTCTCGCCGCGGCCGTCGGCCTCGAGGCGCACGGTGTACGGGCCGTCGTCCTGGAGAAGTCCGACCGCGTCGGCACCTCCTGGCGCGGCCATTACGACCGCCTCCACCTGCACACCACGCGCCGCCTCTCCGGCCTCCCGGGCCTCGCGATGCCGCGCCGCTTCGGCCGCTGGGTCGCCCGCGACGACGTCGTGCGCTACCTGGAGAAGTACGTCGAGCACCACGACCTGGAAGTCGTCACGGGCGTCGAGGTCACCCGCGTCGAGCGGGCCCCCGACGGTGCGGGCTGGCTGCTGCGGGCCACCGGCGGCCGCGAGCTGACCTCGGCCGCCGTGGTCGTCGCCACCGGCTACAACCACACCCCGCACCTGCCCGACTGGCCCGGCACCCCCTCGTACACCGGGAAGCTGCTGCACGCGGGCGAGTACCGCGACCCGGCGCCCTTCACCGGGCGGGACGTCCTCGTCGTCGGCGCCGGCAACACCGGCACCGAGATCGCCGTCGACCTCATCGAGGGCGGCGCCGCGCGCGTGCGCATCGCCGTGCGCACCACGCCGCACATCGTGCGCCGCACGACGCTCGGCTGGCCCGCCCAACGCACCGGCATCCTCTGCCGCCGGCTGCCGGTCGGCCTGGTCGACCGGCTCGCCGTGCCGCTCGGCAAGCTGAGCGTCCCCGACCTGTCGGCGCAGGGTCTGCGACGCCCGGACACCGGCCTCTACTCGCGGGCACGCGAGGGCGCCATCCCGGTGCAGGACGTCGGCTTCATCGACGCCGTACGGGCCGGGAAGGTCGAGCCCGTCGCCGCCGTCACCTCCTTCGACGCGGACGCGGTGGTCCTGTCCGACGGCGCCCGCATCACCCCGGACACGGTGATCGCGGCCACCGGATACCGGCAGGGCCTCCAGGACCTGGTGGGGCACCTGGACGTCCTCGACCCCGCCACGGGGCGCCCCCGCGCCTCCTCGCCTCGCACCCCCGCTCTCCCCGGCCTCCACTTCACCGGCTACACGAACCCGATATCCGGCATGCTCCGCGAACTGGCCCTGGACGCGGGCCGCATCGGCAAGGCAGTGGCCGCACAACTCCCTTCCTGAGATCCCTGAGACCCGCCGGGGCACCCGCGTGCGCACGCCCCTCGGAACGTTCGCCTCACCTCTTTGCCTGCAGCCCTGTTCCTGACACAGTGTCAGTTCTGTAATCTGACTAGGCGTCAGTTATCCCTGGGGGGACTTCAAGGCACTGCACAGGCAAGAGATGTCGCTGACACACAGGAGCGGGCGGACCGATGCTTGGATCGACGTATGGCACCCTGACCACCGACTCCCGCCGGGCCCGCGTGATCGCCTGCGGTGAGCAGCCCGGACCCGCCGTGCACGGGCGGGCCGGCAGCGAAGAACTGGACGTCAGCGGGCGTCCGCTGCACTCCGACGTACCGGATCTGGACCGGTTCTTCCGGCCCGAGTCCGTCGCCGTCGTCGGCGCTTCCGACGCCGAGGGGCGGCCCAACACCGGGATCACCCGGCAGCTGATGGGCTGGGCGGAGCGGGTCGGCGCGCGCCTGTATCCGGTGCACCCCACCCGCGAGACCGTCTTCGGCCTCCCGTGCTCCCCTTCCGTCGCCGAGCTGCCCGAGCAGGTCGACCTCGCCGTGCTGCTCGTCGCCGATCCGCTGCCCGTCATCGAGCAACTGGCGGACACGAAGGTGAAGTTCGCCGTCGCCTTCGCCTCCGGGTTCGCCGAGACCGGTGACGAGGGCGCCGCCGCGCAGACCCGGCTCTCCACCGCCGTGGAACGCTCCGGAATGCGCCTGCTCGGCCCCAACACCAACCTCAACGCCTTCGAACGCTTCCGCGAGGACCTCGAAGGGCCGGCCATCGCGCTCATCACCCAGTCCGGCCACCAGGGCCGCCCCGTCTTCGCCCTCCAGGAACTGGGCATCCGGCTCTCCCACTGGGCACCGACCGGCAACGAGGCCGACCTGGAGACCTCCGACTTCATCTCCTACTTCTCCCAGCGCCCCGAGGTCGGCGCCATCGCCTGCTACGTCGAGGGCCTCAAGGACGGCCGCTCCTTCCTCCTCGCCGCGGACCGGGCCGCGCGCGAGGGCGTGCCGGTCGTCGCGGTGAAAGTCGGCCGAACGGAGACCGGCGCCCGCACCGCGGCATCCCACACCGGGAAGCTCACCGGCGCCGACACCGTCGTGGACGCCGCGATGCGGCAGTTCGGCGTCATCCGCGTCGACGGCCTCGACGAGCTCCAGGACACCTCCGCCCTGCTCGCCCGCGCCAAGCCGCCGCAGGCCGACGGCGTCGTCGTCTACTCGATCTCCGGCGGCACCGGCGCCCACTTCTCCGACCTGGCGACGGAGGCGGGGCTCCAACTCCCCACGCTCCCCCAGGAGAAGCAGAACGAACTGCACCAGTGGATACCGGACTATCTGAGCGTGGCGAACCCGGTCGACAACGGCGGCCACCCGGTCGGCGACTGGCGCGGCCGCAAAATCATCGACGCGATCCTCGCGGACCCGTCCGTCGGGGTCCTCATCTGCCCGATCACCGGCCCGTTTCCGCCCATGAGCGACAAGCTCGCCCAGGACCTGGCGGACGCGGCGGAACAGACGGACAAGCTGGTGTGCGTGGTGTGGGGTTCCCCCGTCGGCACCGAGGAGGCCTACCGCACGACGCTCCTCGGCTCGTCCCGCGTCGCGACCTTCCGCACCTTCGCCAACTGCATCACCGCGGTCCGCGCCTACCTCGACCACCACCGCTTCACGGCCTCGTACGTCTCCCCCTTCGACGAGGCGCCGCGCACGCCCTCGCCCTCCTTCCGCAAGGCGCAGGCCCTGATGCGCCCGGGCCACCAGCTGAGCGAGCACGCGGCCAAGCAACTGCTGCGGGCATACGGGATCCGCGTACCGCGCGAGCAGTTGGTGACGAGCGCGGCGGCGGCGGTGCGGGCCGCCTCCCTCGTCGGCTACCCGGTCGTCATGAAGGCCTCGGCCCCCCAACTGGCCCACAAGTCGGAACTCGGCCTGGTCAAGGTCGAATTGACGTCGGCGAGCCAGGTCCGGGACGCGTACCGGGAGCTCACCGACATCGCCCGCTACGAGGGCATCGAGCTCGACGGCGTACTCGTCTGCCAGATGGTCGAGCGGGGTGTCGAGATGGTCGTCGGCGTCACCCGCGACGACCTGTTCGGCCCCACGGTGACCGTCGGCCTCGGCGGCGTACTCGTGGAGGTGCTGCGGGACACCGCCGTCGCCGTACCGCCCTTCGGCGAGAGCCAGGCGCGGGCCGTGCTCGACCAACTCCGCGGGCGGCCCTTGCTCGACGGGGTCAGGGGCGCGCCGCCCGTCGACATCGACGCGCTGGTCGAGGTGATCCTGCGCGTACAGCGGATGGCGCTCGAACTCGGCGACGACCTCGCCGAGCTGGACATCAACCCGCTCATGGTGCTGCCACGCGGCCAGGGCGCGGTCGCCCTCGACGCGCTCGCGGTGTGCCGCTGAACCCGCCGCCGCACCCGCCGCCGAACCACTCCCGAGACGGAGCTCCCCCATGACACATGCCTCCCCCGCAGAACCCGACCAACCCGCAGAACCGGAAAAGTCCCTGGACTCATTGGTACTGCACGCCACTGACAACGGCGTCTCGTGGATCACGCTCAACCGCCCCGAGGCCATGAACGCCGTCACCTGGGACCAGCGCGAACGCGTCATCGCGCTGCTCGCCGAGGCCTCCGCCGACCCGGACGTACGGGCCGTCGTGATCACCGCGACGGGCAAGGGCTTCTGCGCCGGGGCCGACCTGCGGGGCGGGGGCGCGGACACCGGGGAACGGGTGGTGGGCGACGTCGCCCGGATGATCCGCCTCGGCGCGCAGCGCCTGATCGCCGCCGTCCAGGACTGCGAGAAGCCGGTGCTCGCGGCGGTGAACGGCACGGCGGCCGGCATCGGCGCGCACCTCGCGCTCGCCTGCGACCTGGTCCTGGCGGCGGAGTCGGCGCGGTTCATCGAGGTGTTCGTCCGCCGCGGCCTCGTCCCGGACGGGGGCGGCGCGTACCTCCTCCCCCGCCTGATCGGCCCGCAGCGCGCCAAGGAACTCATGTTCTTCGGCGACGCGGTCCCCGCCACCGACGCGGAGCGCCTCGGCCTGGTCAACAGGGTCGTCCCGGACGGCGAGTTGCCCAAGGTGGCGAGGGAGTGGGCGGAACGCCTCGCGGCGGGCCCGACCCGCGCCCTCGCCATGACCAAGCAGCTGGTCAACGCCTCCCTCGACTCGGACCGCTCCACGGCGTTCGCGGCGGAGGCGACAGCGCAGGAGCTGAACATGGGCACGCACGACGCGAACGAGGGCGTCGCGAGCTTCGTGGAGCGGCGGAAGCCGGAGTTCAGGGGCCGCTGAGCCGGTTGAGCGTGTGACTGTGGCGGGAAATGACGACTGGGTCGTCATTTCCCGCCACAGTCCATTGGCTACCGACTCCCGAGGCACACGCCTCCCGTAACGGGCTGCCTGTTGGTGCGGCGCAGGCAGGCGATTAAAGCCCCTGCGGCGATTGAGCAGCGGGGCCCGGGGCGGAGCCCCGTGGCGTGAGGACGGGTGACCGGTGGGGTCTCCGGCTCACACCGCCACCCCCGCCCGGAACGTCCTCCGGTACGCCGTCGGGGTCACCCCCACCGATGCGTGGAAGTGCTGCCGCATGGACTGGGCCGTGCCGAAGCCGGACTGGTGGGCGACATCGTCCATGGAGGCCGGTGACGTTTCCAGCAAATGGCGGGCCCGCTCGACCCGTTGGGCCGTCAGCCACTGGCCGGGGCTGATGCCCACCTCCTCCCGGAAGCGGCGGGTGAAGGTGCGGACCGAGAGCGATTCCCAGGCGGCCAGGTCACGGAGCTGGATGGGCTCACCCAAGTGCTCGAGGGCCCACGCGCGGGCGCGCGCGGTGGACGCCATCCGGGGCTCCGGCAGTGGGCGTTCGATGTACTGGGCCTGGCCGCCGTCCCGGTGCGGTGGCACCACCGTGCGGCGGGCCACGTCGTTGGCCACCGCCGCGCCGTGGTCGCGCCGCACCAAATGCAGGCACAGGTCGATGCCCGCGGCGACGCCCGCCGACGAGAGGACGTCGCCGCCGTCGATGAACAGCACGTTGGGGTCGACCTCGATGTGCGGGAACAGGCGCTGGAAGCGGTCGGCGTCCGCCCAGTGCGTGGTGGCGGCCCGGCCGTCGAGCAGGCCCGCCGCCGCGAGGACGTAGCTTCCGGTGCAGATGGAGACCATGCGGGTCCCGGGGCGGATCCACGCGAGCGCGGCCTCCAACTCCGGGGTGAGGATGCCCTCTTCGTAGACGGGGCCCATCTCGTACGAGGCCGGGATGATGACCGTGTCCGCCGTCCCCAGGCCCTCCGGGCCGTGCTCGACGTGGATCGCGTAATCGGCGTCGGTCTGTACGCGGCCCGGCTCGCGCACCGCGCAGGTCACCACCTCATACAGGCGCGCCCCCGTGGCGTCGCGGGCGCGGCCGAAGATGCGCTGGGGGATGCCGAACTCGAACGGGATGAGGCCGTCGAGCGCGAGCACCGCGACACGGTGTGGGGCGTTCCGTCGAGTACGAGTACGAGTACGGGAGACCATGGCCCGATCCTAGCGAATGATGGCATTCGGGCCACTCGTTCTGGGTACGCGGATCCCCGAAGCTTCTGACGTGACCGACACCGAGACGCAGAGACCACCGAAGGATCCGATCGGCGCCCGCCCGCGACGACGCCGTCCCCACCGCGCCTGGGCCGTCGCCGCCGTCACGTTCGTGACGATCGTCGGCGCCGCCGCCTTCGCCTCCCTGCCGGGGCTGCTCATCGAGCCGCTGCACGATCCCGGCACGGGGTTCGGCTGGTCGCGCGGCACCATCGGCTTCGCCGTGTCCGTGAACCTCGCGCTGTACGGGATCACCGCCCCGTTCGCCGCCGCGCTCATGGACCGGTTCGGGATCCGGAAGGTCGTCGCCGTCGCGCTGCTCGTCATCAGCGGCGGGTCGCTGCTCACCGTGTGGATGACCGCTGCCTGGCAACTGATCATGTACTGGGGCGTGTTGGTGGGGCTCGGGAGCGGGTCCATGGCGCTCGCCTTCGCCGCCACCGTCACCAACCGCTGGTTCGTCGCGCGCCGCGGCCTGGTCACCGGCGTGCTGACCGCGGCCGGGGCCTCCGGGCAGCTGGTCTTCCTGCCGCTGCTCTCCTGGATCGTCGACCGGCACGGCTGGCGGCCCGCCGCCGTGACCGTGGCGCTTTCGGCGCTCGCCGTCGTCCCGCTGGTGTGGCTGCTGCTGCGCGACCACCCCGCCGACGCGGGCGTCGAGCCGTACGGCGCCAAGGAGTTCGTACCGAAGCCCACGCCCGTACGGGGAGCGGGGAAGCGGGCCGTGACCGTACTCGTGAAGGCCGCGCGCACCGGGCCCTTCTGGCTGCTCGCCGGCACCTTCGCGATCTGTGGCGCAACCACGAACGGCCTGGTCAGGACGCACTTCGTGCCCGCGGCACACGATCACCACATGCCCACCACCACGGCCGCCTCGCTGCTCGCCGTAGTCGGCGTCTTCGACGTCGTCGGGACGGTCGTGTCGGGCTGGTTCACCGACCGGATAGAGGCGCGCCGGCTGCTCGCGGTGTACTACGCGCTGCGCGGCATCTCGCTGCTCTTCCTGCCGATGCTGCTCGCGCCGAGCGTGCACCCGCCGATGCTGTTCTTCATCGTCTTCTACGGCCTGGACTGGGTCGCCACGGTGCCGCCGACGATCGCGTTGTGCCGCGAGCACTACGGCGAGGACAGCGCGATCGTGTTCGGCTGGGTGCTCGCCTCGCACCAGGTGGGGGCGGCGGTCGTGGCCTTCCTGGGTGGTCTGGCGCGGGATGTGTTCGGGTCGTACGACGTGGTCTGGTACGCCTCGGGCGCGCTGTGCGCGGCGGCGGCGCTGATGTCGCTCGTGATCCGGCGCGGGCGTGCGGACACCTCCGTCGCCGCTCCCTCAGTCGCGTAGCCCCGAGAACGCGCCCCGGTGGAAGACCAGCGGCCCCGCGCCGCCCCCCGCCGACCCGAGCGCCGACACCCGCCCCACCACGATCAGGTGGTCCCCGCCCGTGTGCACCGCGTGGATGGCGCAGTCGATCCACGCGGCGGCGCCTTCGAGCCGCGGCGCGCCCGACACCGGCGCATCGTCGTACGCGACACCGGCGAACTTGTCCGCCCCGCTGACCGCGAAGCCCCGGCACAACTCGCCCTGGTCCGCGCCCAGTACGTTCACGCAGAACGCGCCCGCACGGGCGATCCGCGGCCACGTCGTCGAGGTCCGCGCCACCATGAACGCGACGAGCGGCGGGTCGAGGGACAGGGACGCGAAGGACTGGCAGGCGAAGCCGGCGGGACCCGCGTCCGGCTCGACCGCCGTCACCACGGTCACGCCGCTGGCGAACTCGCCCATGACGCGGCGGAATTCGGCCGGATCCACAGGTGCGCGCTCGTCATCGCCGACGGCCCGGAGGTCCGGTCGTGGCAGCGCCTCCACCGGTGACTCCGCGGTGGGCGCGCCGACCGACCTGAGGTAACGGACGACGGTGGCCGCCATCCCTGCGTGTCCCATCATGCGAACCATTGAAGCTGACGGGCCGTCAGATTGGAAGGGGTGCGGCGAGCGACGTACGGCCGCCGCACCCGCCACCCGAACGTCAGAAGGTCAGCACCCCCCTCGCCACCTTCCCCGCCTCCGCGTCCTCGACCGCCTTCCCGAAGTCCTCCACCGGGTACGTCCGTGTCACCAGCTCGTCGAGCAGCAGCCGGCCCTGCGCGTACAGGTCCGCGTACAGCTTGATGTCGCGCTGCGGGCGCGAGGAGCCGTAACGGCAGCCGAGGATCGACTTGTCCAGGAACAGTTCGGCGGGCACGAAGGACGCCTCCGCCTTCGCCGCCGGCATCCCGAGGATCACCGCCTGGCCGTGCCGGTCGAGGAGGTCGACCGCGGCCCGGATCAGCTCGACCCGGCCCACGCACTCGAAGACGTGGTCGGCGCCGTCCGGCAGAACCTCACGTACGGCGGCGACATCCGTGAGGAAGTCCGTCGCGCCGAACTGCCGCGCCACCTCCTCCTTCGCCGGGTTGGAGTCCACCGCCACGATCCTCAACGCGCCCGCGACACGGGCGCCTTGAAGCACGTTCAGCCCCACTCCCCCCGTCCCGATCACGACGACCGTGTCTCCCCGGTCGACCCGTGCCCGGTTCAACACGGCCCCGACACCCGTCAGCACCCCGCAGCCGATGAGCGCGGCCGAGGTCAGCGGGATCTCCTTCGGGATCTTCACCGCCTGCACGGCCTTCACCACGGTCCGCTCGGCGAACGCCGAGTTCGAGGCGAACTGGTACAGCTGCTTGCCGCCCCGCGCGAACGGCTTCTGCGGCATCCCGATCGCCTTGCGGCACATCGTCGGCCGGCCCCGGTCGCACTCCGCACAGGCCCCGCAGTTGGCGAGCGTGGAGAGCGCCACATGGTCACCGGCCGCCACGTGCGTCACGCCCGCGCCCACCGCCTCCACCACTCCCGCGCCCTCATGTCCGAGGACCACCGGGCGCGGGAACGGGATCGTCCCGTCGATCACCGACAGGTCGCTGTGGCAGAGCCCCGCGGCCGCGACGCCGACGAGCACCTCCCCCGGGCCCGGATCCCGTATCTCCAAGTCGTCTACGACAACGGCCTGTTGGCCGTCGAACACGACACCCCTCACGTGGCCTCCCTGGGCAGGCCGAGCACCCGCTCGGCGATGATGGTGCGCTGGATCTCGTCCGAGCCGCCGTAGATCGTGTCGGCCCGGGTGAAAAGGAAGAGACGCTGCTGTTCGTCGAGCTCGTACGGTGCGGTGGGCGTCCAGTCCGTCGGGCCGACGGCCGCCGCCGCGCCCTGCACCCGCAGGGCCAGCTCGCCGAGCCGCTGGTGCCAGCCGCCCCACAGCAGCTTGGCGACGCTCGGCGCGCCCGCGTCGGGGGCCCCGCCGAGGGTGCGCAGCGCGTTCCACCGCATGGTCCGCAGCTCGGCCCAGAGGCGTACGAGCCGGTCGCGTACGACGGGGTCGCGGTCCGCTCCCGAGGCGACCGCCGACCGTACGACCGCCCGCAGCTCCTCCGCGAAACCGATCTGTTGGGCCAGCGTCGACACGCCGCGCTCGAAGGCGAGCAGCCCCATGGCGACCTTCCAGCCCTCGCCCTCGCCGCCGACGACCTCCTCGGCCACGGCGCCGTCGAAGAACACCTCGTTGAACTCGCTCGTCCCGGTGAGCTGCCGAATCGGCCGTACGTCGATGTGGTCCGGCTGGTCCATGGGGACCAGCAGGAAGGAGATTCCGCGATGGCGGTGCGCGTCCGGGTCGGTGCGGGCCAGTACGAAGCACCAGTCGGCCTCGTGGGCGAGCGACGTCCACACCTTCTGGCCGGTCACCCGCCAGCGGCCGTCGCTCCCACGGGTCGCCGACGTACGCAGCGACGCCAGGTCGGAGCCCGCCCCCGGCTCGCTGTAGCCCTGGCACCACAGGTCCTCGCCGCGTGCGATCGGCGGGAGGAAGCGGCGCTGCTGCTCCTCGGTGCCGTACGCGAGGAGGGTAGGGGCCAGGAGGTTCTCGCCGATGTGGCCGTAGCGGCCCGGCGCCCGCACGCGCGCGTACTCCTCCGCCCAGACGACCTGCTGGGTGAGCGTGGCGACCCGGTTGCCGAAGCCCTCCCGGCCCCAGCCGATGCCGATCCAGCCGCCCTTGCCCAACTCCTGTTCCCAGGCGCGCCGTTCGGCGCCGCCCTCGTGCTCACTGCCGGGGCCCCCGCGCCCCACGGCGGCCGTGAACCGCTCGTCGAGATGTTTCTCCAGCCACTCCCGGACCTCACCCCTGAAGGACTCGTCCGCCGTGTCGAACCCGAACTCCACGCCCCGCCACCCCCGTTACTGGTTGGGTCGTTCCTTGGCGGCCGCCGCCCGCGCCATCTCCTGGAGCTGCTCGAGGAGCGGCATGGGGTCGGTGCCGACCGTCCCCGGCAGGAAGTCCGCGATCTTCTCCGGCGTCCAGGGCCCGCCGTCCGCGTACCCGGCACGCAGCTCACGCGGCTGCGCCCAGACGGCGATCTTCGGCCCGGCCACCGTGTAGACCTGCCCGGTGATCTTCTCCTCGCGGGCCCGCTCGCTGAGCAGATAGACGACGAAGGCCGCGACGTCCTCCGGCTCCCCGATCTCCTTCAGCTCCATCGGCACGTTCGCCGACATCCGGGTACGGGCCACGGGCGCGACGGCGTTCGCGGTCACGCCGTACTTGTTGAGCCCGAGGGCCGCGCTGCGCACCAGCGAGATGATGCCGCCCTTGGCGGAGCTGTAGTTGGCCTGCGCCACGGAGCCCTGGTGGTTTCCGCTGGTGAAGCCGATGAGCGTGCCGGCCTTCTGCTTGCGCATGACGGCGGACGCGGCCCGGAAGACGGTGAAGGTGCCCTTGAGGTGCGTCTGGACGACCGGGTCCCACTCGTCCTCGGACATGTTGAACAGCATCCGCTCGCGCAGGATCCCGGCGACGCACACCACCCCGTCGATCCGCCCGTACGCGCTCACGGCCGTGTCCACGATGCGCTGGCCACCGGCCATCGTCGACACGTCGTCGGCCACGGCGACCGCCGTGCCGCCCGCCGCCTCGATCTCCTTGACGACGCCCTGCGCCACGTCCGACGTGGGCTCGCCGCCCTCCATCGACACCCCGTAGTCGTTGACGACGACCTTCGCGCCCTCGGCGGCGCACGCGAGCGCCACCGCCCTGCCGATGCCTCGCCCCGCTCCCGTGACGGCGACGACCTTGCCTGCCAAGAAGTTCCCCATGCCCGGCCCCTTCCCGCGGTTTCTGACGACCCGTTAGATTTCAACTCCGGTCGGAGTGTACGACTCGTCATCCACCGGAACACAAGACCTGGAACACAACCCTCGGGAGGACCCGATGCCCCTGCCCGCCGAGTTCCACGACATCGCCAAACGCGTGAACAACTGGGGGCGTTGGGGTGAGGCCGACGAGATCGGCACCCTGAATCTCGTCACCGACGACGTCGTGCGCGAGGCCGCCACGGAGGTCCGCACGGGCCGCCGCGTCCCCCTCGCACTGCCACTGAAGGAGGACGGTGTGCAGTCGGGCCTGATCCCCGGCCGCATCAACCCGTTCCACACGATGGTGCAGATCAACCAGGAGATCTTCGGCCCGGAAACCGTCGCCACCAGCGACGACGCGGTGACGATGGGCCTCCAGGCGGCCACCCACTGGGACGCCCTGACCCACGTCTCGCACTCCGGCAAGCTCTACAACGGCCGCCCCGCCGACACCATCACGGCGCACCACGGCGCCCGGTTCAGCGGCATCGACAAGGCGCCGTACATCGTCTCGCGCGGCGTGCTGCTCGACGTCGCCGCGGCGAAGGGACTCGACCGGCTGCCCGGGGACCACGCGGTGACCCCCGAAGACCTCGACGAGGCAGCCGAGTTCGGCCGGGTGACGGTCGGGGCAGGCGACATCGTGCTCGTCCGCACCGGGCAGATCCAGGTGTACCTGGCCGGGGACAAGCACGGCTACGGCTATCCGTCACCGGGACTTTCGGTGCGTACGCCCGAGTGGTTCCACGCGCGGGACGTGGCGGCGGTCGCGAACGACACGCTCACCTTCGAGATCTTCCCGCCGGAGATCGAGAACCTGTGGCTGCCCGTGCACGCGCTGGACCTGGTCGAGATGGGGATGCTGCAAGGCCAGAACTGGAATCTCGAAACTTTGTCCACAACCTGTGGAGAAGTCGGACGGTATTCGTTCCTGCTGTCCGCGATGCCGGAACCCTTCCTGGGTGGCACGGGGACGCCGGTGGCTCCCGTGGCGGTGTTCTGACAGCGCTGCTCCAGGGCGGCACACGCCCAACGGCCCCGCCGGACACGGAAAGCGGCGCGGGCACCCCCCACGGGGCCCGCGCCACTTCGTGCGCGCTCACACCGCTTCGAACGCCACACCCTGGAACGCGCCGGCCGTCGCCACCGCGCACTGGTCGATCTCGCACCAGATCGCCTTGCCCGTGCCCTCGGGGCGCCAGCCCCAGCGGTCCGCGAGCCCGTCGACGAGTTCCAGTCCCCGCCCGTTCGTCTCCTCGCCCTCCGCGTGCCGGGGCGCCGGGGCCCGCTCGCAGGTGTCGGCGACCTCCACGCGGACGGTGCCGAGGCACGCCGCGGGTTCGCCACTGGGCAGCGCCATGCGCAGCACGGCCGGCCTGCCCGTGTGCACCACCGCGTTGGTGACCAGCTCGGAGACGATCAGAATCAGCGTCTCCGCCAAGGACTCGTCGGCCTCTATGCCCGAACCGGCGAGACGCGAACGCGCCCACCTGCGGGCCCGCCCCACCTCAGCGGGGTCGGCCCCGACCTCCAGTTGAACCTGAAGCACCTGCACCGCTCACACCATCCGAATCCGGCGGGACCGCTGGAGTACTGACTCGCGCCACTTACCGTGCTGTCCAGTGAGAGGGATCACGGAACGTGAACCCCGTGAGACACAGCATGATTGACGTTCAGTCACCCCAACAAGCGCTTCGGGCATATTCCAGCGCGAAGGAGTACGCGTACGGCATACTGTGCGACGCGTCTTGCCGGGGGTCGAACAGGCGGGGGCGGAACGCCGTCCCGCACTGCGAGAAACGCCCCGTGTCGGGGCCGCGGGCCGACACGGGGCGGGAGCCGGAGCCGCCTCGGAGGCAACACCGGCGCCGTCGCTCGGGTTCAGCACCACTCGCATCGCCACAAGGTACCGGAGCGGGGCGCCGACTCCGTGCCGTGACGAGCCCGGCGCGGGACACAACCCGGTAACCACGCACGGTGACTGTGCGTGCACCCTTGCTCAGGCCGTCCGCTCAGACAGCCGCGCGTCCGCTTTCCGAACGCGCGGCGCCTTCTTACGTAGGTCAGAGCGCGGCCGCGAGCACCTCCTCCGCGTCCCTCGCGCTGCCGCCCAACTCGGCCCGCACCCAAGCCCGCTTCAGGTGCAGATGCACGTCTGCCTCCCAGGTGAAGCCCATGCCGCCGTGCACCTGGAGGCAGTCACGGGCGCCCTGCACGGCGGCCTCGTCGGCGAGCAGTTCGGCCGCCGCGACCTCGACCGGATCGGCGGTGACGGCCGCCGCGTACACGGCGGCGCGGGCCACCTCGACCCGTACCAGCATCTCGGCGCACAGGTGCTTCACCGCCTGGAACGACCCGATCGGTGATCCGAACTGTTCACGCTCCCGGGCGTGTTGGACCGCCATGTCGAGCGCACGGCCGGCCGAGCCGAGCTGTTCGGCCGCGTACAGGAGCGTCGCTTCGAGGGGGACGGGGGCGGGCTCGGGGAGGGCGTGCAGAGGCGTGAGCGGGTCCGCCGAGGCGATCGGGCGGGCCCTGGAGGCGTCGCCGCGCACCACGTCCGCGTCGTCCCGCCACGGCAGCAGGTTTCCGTACGGCGCGGTCACCACCGCCTCACCGGCCGCGGCGCCCGGCACCTCGCCCGCCGCGAGGAACGTGGCCACCAGCGGGCCGGGCACAAGAGCCCGCCCCACCTCCTCGAACACCACCACCGCGTCGGGGAGGCCGAGCCCGACCCCGCCTGCCGCCTCCGGCAGGCACAGCGAGAACAGCCCGGCCTCACCGAGTTCACGCCACAGGGTCCGGTCGACCCCCGGCGCGGCAGCGTCGACAGCGGCCCGCAGCGCGTCCCGCCCGAACCGTCCGGCGAGCAGCTCCCGCGTACCGTCGCGCAACGCCCGTTGTTCCTCGGTCAGTTGGAAGTGCACACCTACCGTCCCCCCTTTGAAGACCCGGTTGACGACTTGGGCAGCCCGAGGATCCGCTCGGCGACGATGTTGCGCTGGATCTGCGAGGTCCCCGCGGCGATCGTGTACGAGAGCGAGGAGAGCCGGTCGAGCGTCCACTCCTGGTCGGTGTCGAGGGCGCCCGCACCGCCGAGGACCTTGGCCGCGGCCTCGTACAGCCGCTGCCTGGCGTGCGAGTAGCGCAGCTTGAAGACCGAGCCGCCGACGCCCGGCACGCCGCCCGATGCCTGCGCCTCGCTCACGTTCCACTGGGTGAGCCGCCACAGCGCACTGAACTCGGCTGACAGCAACGCGAGTTCGCGTCGCAGCACCGCATCGTCCCAGCGCCCTGTCTTCTTCGCGTGGGCGGCGAGTTCGCCGAGGACCCGGCGGCAGGCGACGACCTCGCCGACGAACGCGGTGCCGCGCTCGAAGGACAGGGTCACCATGGTCACGCGCCAGCCGTCGTTCTCCTCGCCGACCCGATTGCCGACCGGCACCCGCACGTCGTCGAGGAACATCTCGGCGAACTCGGTCGACCCGGCGAGCGTGCGCAGCGGCCGCACCGTGATGCCGGGCGCGTCCATCGGCATGGCGAGCCAGGAGATGCCGCGGTGCTTGGGCGCTGAAGGGCCGGTGCGTACGAGGAGTTCGCACCAGTCGGCGACCTCGGCGTGCGAGGTCCAGATCTTCGAGCCGCTGATCACGTACTCGTCGCCCTCGCGCCTGGCCTTCGTACGCAGCGCCGCCAGGTCGGAGCCGGCGTCCGGTTCGCTGAAGCCCTGGCACCACACCTCGTCCCCGCGCAGGATCGGCGCGAGCCACCGGTCACGCTGCCCGGGGCTGCCCTCTGCGGCGATGGTCGGCCCCGCGTGCAGCAGGCCGACGAAATTCGCGCCTACGTAGGGTGCGCCCGCCTTTTCGGTCTCCTCCAGGAAGATGAGCCGCTTCGTAGGCGAGGCGTCCCAGTGCACGTCCCCGTATCCGGCGTCGTACAGGCGCCGCTGCCAGCCCATGTCGTACGCGCGTCTGCCCGGCCAGTCGTCCGGCGACGGTTTCGGGGGCAGCGTGGGCAGCACGCCGCCCAGCCACTCCCGAAGCCGTGCCCGGAACCCCTCTTCTTCGTCCGTGTACGTGAGGTCCATGGCGGTGGCCCTACTTGCGGTCCTTGTCGAGGTCCAGGTCGAGCATGCGGATGGCGTTGCCGCGCATCAGCTTGTAGACCGTCTCGTCGTCGAGGCCCTTCATGTGGTCGAGCGCGACCTCCTTGGTGTTCGGGAAGGTCGAGTCGACGTGCGGGTAGTCCGTCTCGAACGTCGCGTTGTCCCGGCCGACGGTGTCGATGGACGCCACCCCGTGCTTGTCACGGAAGAAGCAGCAGAAGATCTGCCGGTAGTAGTACGTGGACGGAGGCTCGGGGATCAGGTCCCGGACGCCGCCCCATGCGCGGTGCTCCTCCCACACGTCGTCGGCGCGCTCCAGGGCGTACGGCACCCAGCCCATCTGCCCCTCGCTGTAGGCGAGTTTGAGCGTCGGGAACTTCACAAGGACGCCACTGAAGAGAAAATCCATCATCGAGGCCATCGCGTTGTTGAAGCTGAGCGAGGCCTGGACGGCGGGCGGCGCGTCCGGGGACGCGGCCGGCATCTGCGAGCTGGACCCGATGTGCATGTTGACGACCGTCCCGGTCTCCTGGCACACGGCGAAGAACGGGTCCCAGTAGCCGGAGTGGATGGACGGCAGCCCCAGGTGCGTCGGGATCTCGGAGAACGTCACGGCCTTGACGCCGCGCGCGGCATTGCGCCGGATCTCCGCGACGGCCAGGTCGATGTCCCACAGCGGGATGATGCACAGCGGGATCAGTCGGCCGCCGCTGTCCCCGCACCACTCCTCGACCATCCAGTCGTTGTAGGCGCGCACGCAGGCGAGCGCGACCTCCTTGTCGTGCGCCTCCGCGAAGGTCTGCCCGCAGAAGCGCGGGAAGGTCGGGAAGCAGAGCGACGCCTCGACATGGTTCAGGTCCATGTCCGCGAGCCGCGCCTTGGGGTCCCAGCACCCGCGCCGCATCTCGGCGCGGGTGATCCCTTCCAGCGTCATGTCGTCGCGGTCGAAGCCGACGGCCGCGATGTTGCGCTTGTACGGGAACTTGAGGTCCTCGTAGATCCACCAGTCCGTGGGCGGCCCCGCCGGATCCATCGTGATCTGGTATTTGCCCGCCACGTAGGCGAGTTCGCCGATTCCTTCGGTCAGCGGCTTCGGCCCCTTGTCCCGGTACTTGGCCGGCAGCCAGGTCTCGAAGAGGTGGGCCGGTTCGATCACATGGTCGTCGACGCTGACGATGCGCGGCAGTTCCGTCATGAGTGTTCAGCCCCTCGCCGTATCTGATGACCCGTCAGATAGCAGGCTAGCCCCGCACCTCTGGACCGACAAGGAGCGCGGACTTACGCTCTCAGCCAGATCTGACAACCCGTCAGGTGACGGCACCGGCCGTGAAGCCGTGAAGGGGTACGGAGATGACCGACACCGCACACACCCTGGGCGCCTCCCGCACGCTCTGGGAGCTGGTCGAGCGCCGCGCCGAACTCACCCCCGACCACCCGGTGCTGCTCCAGGGCGAACGCACCCTGACCTTCGGCGAACTGCGCGACCGCGGCGAGCGCGTGGCGGCGGGCCTGTACGACCTGGGCATCCGCCCCGGCACGGTGGTCGCCTGGCAGCTGCCCACCCGCATCGAGACGGCCCTGCTCTCCTTCGCACTCGCCCGCATCGGCGCGGTGCAGTCGCCGATCATCCCCTTCTACCGGGACCGCGAAGTCGGCTTCGCGCTACGGGAGTCGAAGGCCGACTTCTTCGCGACACCCGGCGTGTGGCGCGGCTTCGACCACACCGACATGGCGCGGCGGCTCGGCGCGCGCGGCATCTTCGAGGCGTACGAGGACCTGCCGGACGGCGACCCGGCCGTGCTGCCCCCACCGCCCGCCTCCGGGACGGACGTCCGCTGGATCTACTGGACCTCGGGCACGACGTCCGACCCCAAGGGCGTGCTGCACACGGACCGTTCGCTCATCGCGGGCGGCTCCTGCCTCGCGCACGCCCTGCACCTGTCGTCGTCCGACATCGGCTCGATGGCCTTCCCGTTCGCACACATAGCGGGCCCGGACTACACCGTGATGCTGCTCCTGTACGGCTTCCCGGCGGCGATGTTCGAGCACTTCGCGATGCCGGACTCACTGGACGAGTACCGGCGGCACGGGGTGACGGTCGCGGGCGGCTCGACGGCCTTCTACTCGATGTTCCTGACCGAACAACGCAAGCAGCCGGACGAGAAGCTGATCCCGACGCTTCGGTTGCTCGCGGGCGGCGGCGCCCCGAAACCGCCGGAGGTCTACCACTCGGTCGTCCACGAGATGGACGTCCAACTCACCCACGGCTACGGCATGACGGAAGTCCCGATGATCACGATGGGCGCCCCGGACGACACGGCGGAGAACCTCGCGACGACGGAGGGGCGGCCGCCCGAGGGCATGGAGATCCGCGTCGTCGACGCCGACGGCAAGCCGGTGCCGCCGGGGGTCGACGGCGACGTGCGGCTGCGCGGCGAGGCCGTCTGCCAGGGCTACCTGGACCCGCGCCAGACCGCGGACGCCTTCGACGAGGACGGCTTCCTGATCACCGGCGACCTGGGCCACGTACTGCCCGAGGGCCACCTGGTCCTCACGGGCCGCGCCAAGGACGTCATCATCCGCAAGGGCGAGAACATCTCCGCGAAGGAGATCGAGGACCTGCTCCACGAACACCCTGCGGTGCAGGATGCGGCGGTGGTCGGGCTGCCGGATGTGGAGCGGGGGGAGCGGGTGTGTGCGGTGCTCGAACTCCGTGGGGGCGGGGCGGTGTTGACCCTCGCGGGGGTCAGCGCGTACCTGCGTGAACAGGGCCTGTCCACGTTCAAGCTGCCGGAGCAGTTGGAGGTGGTGGACGCGCTTCCGCGCAACGAGACGCTCCGCAAAGTCCTGAAGTACAAGCTGCGGGAGCGGTTCGGGGCGTGATCAAGCCTCACCATCAAGCCCGGTGCGGCCAAATCAAGCCCCGGTCCGGCCTATTAAGCCCCTGCGGCGATTGAGCAGCGGGGTGCGGGGCAGAGCCCCGATCTTTCGCCCCGTCGAGGGTTGCGGCCGCGGGGGGGCGCCCC
>NZ_JBEOVM010000062.1:0-39092 GCF_040295505.1 Streptomyces sp. NPDC002790
GACCCGGGGGCTCATTGGCGGGGGGGGTTTGTTTTGCCGCAGGGGCTTGATCTATCAAGCCCCTGCGGCGATTGAGCAGGCCCGCCCGGCAGGGCTTTCGGGAAGGGGTGGGGCGGGGGGTTCCAGTGCGGAGGGGTTAGCCTCGGCCACCGGCAGCGGCGCGCGACGAGGGTGAGGGGTGGCATGAACGAGTCGAGCAGGACGTACGACGTGGTGCTTTTCGGGGCGACGGGGTTCGTGGGGGTACTCACCGCCGAGTACCTCGCGGCCAACGCACCCGAGGGACTGCGGTGGGCGATCGCCGGACGCGACACCACGAAGCTGGAGCGGCTGCGTGAGCGGCTGACCGAGATCAACCCGGAGTGCGCGGTACTCCCACTGGTGCGCGTGGACGTCGCCGAGCGGGCCTCGGTACGCGAACTGGCCGTCAACACACGCGTGGTGGCGACGACCGTGGGCCCGTACCTGGAGTACGGCGAAGCGCTCGTCGCCGCCTGCGCGAGCACGGGCACCGATTACGTGGACCTCACGGGCGAGCCGGAGTTCGTGGACCTCATGTACGTGCGGTACGACGCCCTCGCGCGCGACACCGGCGCCCGCATCGTGCACGCCTGCGGCTTCGACTCCATCCCGCACGACCTGGGCGCGTACTACACCGTCAAGCAGCTGCCGGAGGGCGTGCCGCTGCGCGTCGACGGCTTCGTACGGACGAACGCGACGCTCTCCGGCGGCACGTTCGCGTCCGCCCTGAACCAGTTCTCGCGGGCCCGGCAGATGCTCGCCGCCCAGCAGGAGCGGCGCCGCCACGAGCCCCGCCCGATCGACCGCACGGCGTACGCGCCGACCGGCACCCCGCGCTACGCCAAGGAGATCGGCGCGTGGGCCCTGCCGCTGCCGACGATCGACCCGCAGGTGGTACAGCGTTCGGCGCGGGCCGTCGAGCGTTATGGCCCCGACTTCCGCTACCGGCACTACGCGGCCGTGCGGACGTTGCCGTTCGCGGTCGGTGGCGTGGCGGGGATGGGCGCGTTGTTCGCCGCGTCCCAAGTGCCGCCGGTACGGCGGTGGTTGAGCGGGCGGCTCAAGCCGGGCGACGGCCCGGACGAGGCGCGCCGGGCCAAGAGCCGGTTCTCGGTGCGGTTCGTGGGCGAGGGCGGCGGGCGCCGCGTCTACACGGAGGTGTCGGGCGGCGACCCCGGCTACGGCGAGACCGCGAAGATGCTCGCCGAGTCCGCGATGTGTCTCGTACGGGACGAACTCCCGGACACGGCAGGGCAGGTGACGACCACGGAGGCGATGGGCGACGCCCTCATCGAGCGGCTGCGGTCGGCCGGCATCACGTTCCGGGTCGCGGCCGAACGCTGACCGCGCCGCCGCCGACGAGCTCGGCGAGCGCGTCCCGGCACAGGCGGTCGGCCCGGCGGGTCGTCTCCGGGACGCGGTACGCCGGCGTGAGCGACAACGCGTGCGCGCACGCGTTGTCGAGCGAAATCCGGTGGCCCACGGACACGTACACCGGTTTCACGCCGTCCTGGGTGCGCAGCGCGCGGCCGACCTCCTCGGCGCCGTCGAGGAGCGCCGCCGTGCTCCCCCGCCGTGCGCCCAACTCGCCGTGGGAGAAGACGAACGGGTTCTTCGCGACGCCCATGGTGGGCAGGCCTGTGAGCACGCCCAGGTGACTCGCGAGCCCGAAGCGGCGCGGGTGGGCGAGCCCGTATCCGTCGCAGACGACGAGACCGGGGTCGGTGGTCAGCGCCTCGAGCGCGCCCACGACCGCCGGGATCTCGCGGAACGCCAACAAGCCCGGCACGTAAGGGAAGGCGACCTCCCCGAGGGCCGTCGCCTCCTCGACCACGTCGAGCGTCGCGCCGTCCAGGACGACGGCGGCCGCCGCGACGACGCCCCGCTCGTCGTCGTACGCGACGTCGATCCCGGTGACCGTGCCGGCACCCGGCGGCGGCCCGGCCTCGTCCCGTACGACACGGTCGCGCAGCGCGTCCTGCATCCCGCGCGCCGCGCCCTCGTTCGCGGGCCAGCCTTCGGGCACCCCCGTGATCGTCACCATGTGTCCGACCCTAGCCCCAGCCCTAGCCCTTGCCTTCGGGCTTCCGTCTGAACGCCCAGTCCATTCTCGGCTCCATCACGAACCGGAACGTCCGCTGCACCGGTGGTGTGCACAGCAGCGTGATCACGGCCGCCCCGATGAGGGTCACCGTGATCTCGCCCCACGGGGTGTGCACCCAGTCGACGTCGTACCAGTCCCAGAAGCGGGAGCCCTTGGCGAGGAAGCCGTGGAGCAGATATCCGTAGAGCGTTCCCGCGCCGAGCGCCGTGAACCAGAGTTTGCGGCCCGGCACCCACGCGAGGAAGCACGCGACGAGGATCGCCGAGCAGCCGAACATGGCCAGCGTCATGGCCACTCCGGTCCAGCCGGGCGCGCCCAACTCCTGGGCACTGTCCCGCCGGTAGAACCAGGCCGCGTTCATCCTCGGCACCGCCCAGTACGCGAACAGCAGCGCCGCCGCGAACACCGGCACCGCGAGGATCCGCGCCTCCTTGCGGCGCACCAGCTGGAAGTGTTCCGGCTTCAGGACCAGGCCGAGCACGAAGAACGGCAGGAACTGCAGGACGCGTTGGAGGTCCAGGTCGTCGCCGATGCTGGGCGAGACCGAGGCGAGCGCCGCGATGGCGAGCGCCAGCGGGAGCGGCCACCGGATCACCTTCCACAGCGGCGTGGTCAGCCGCCACACGAAGAGTGCGATCAGGAACCAGGTCAGGTACCAGGGGTCGAGCAGGCTGACCGGATAGCCGGGGTCGTCGCCCGCCGTCCGCTTGAAGAGGGTGTAGGCGACCTCGAACACCACGTACGGCACGGCCACGCCCGTGATCAGCCGCTTCAGCCGGCCGGGGCTCGCGTCGAAGGAGCGCGAGAAGTAGCCGGAGATCACGATGAACGCCGGCATGTGGAACGCGTAGACCGTGGTGTAGAGCGCGGCCGCGGCCCGGCTGTCGTCGCGCAGCGGCTCCCACGCGTGCCCCATCGCGACGAGCACGATCGCCAGATATTTCGCGTTGTCGTAGAACGCGTCCCGGCCCCCCGCCGCCCGCACCTCCGTGCGGGCGGCCGGGACCGCCGTCACGCTCACAGGTGGCGGGTGATCGCGGGCATCAGGTCCTGGAAGGTCCGGCCCGCCGCCGGCTCCCCGATCGCTCTCAACTGCCAGCCGCCGCCCTCGCGTTGGACCTTGGCCATGATCTGCGCGGTGTGGCCGCCGCCGCCCTCGAGCGTGTAGCGGGCGAGTTCCTGCCCGGTGGTCTCGTCGACGAGTCGGCAGTACGCGCTGCCGACTTCGGCGAAGGTCTGCCCGGTGAACGAGTTCACGGTGAAGACGATCTGGTCGACCTCCTTTGGCACGCGCGGGAGTTCGACGGCGATGGACTCGTCGTCGGCCTGCCCGGTGCCGCCCACGAGGTTGTCGCCGCTGTGCCGCACCGACCCGTCCTCGCTGACGAGGTGGCGGAAGAAGACGACGTCGACGTAGCTCTTCCCGGAGAAGAGCACGGCGGACGCGTCGAGGTCGATCTCGCGGGTGCCGGTCAGCTTGGCGAGGAAGCCCTTGCGGGGCGCGGCCTGCCAGCCGAGTCCCATGCGTACGAGGGTGAGGGCGTCGCCGGTGTCCTTGCTGAGGCTGATCTGCTGGCCCTTGGCCAGGTTCACGGACATTGCGATGCTTTCTGGTCGGGCGGTCGGGTGGTCTGGGTGATCGGACGGTGTCGTACGAGGCGCCGCCCGCCCGGAGTCCCGGAGCGGGCGGCGCCGGAGCGGCGCGTGCCTCAGACGTTGACGCCGAAGTCCTGCGCGATACCGGCCAGGCCCGAGGCGTACCCCTGGCCCACGGCGCGGAACTTCCACTCCGCCCCGTGCCGGTACAGCTCGCCGAAGACCATCGCGGTCTCGGTGGAGGCGTCCTCGGAGAGGTCGTAGCGGGCGATCTCGGCGCCGCCCGCCTGGTTCACGACGCGCATGAACGCGTTGCGGACCTGGCCGAAGCTCTGGCCGCGCGTCTCGGCGTCGTGGATCGACACCGGGAAGACGATCTTGTCGACCTCGGCGGGCACCCCGGCGAGGTTCACCTTGACGCTCTCGTCGTCGCCCTCGCCCTCACCGGTGAGGTTGTCCCCGGTGTGCTCGACCGAGCCGTCCGGGCTGGTGAGGTTGTTGTAGAAGACGAAGTGCCGGTCCGAGAGCACCTTCCCCGCCGCGTCGCACAGCAGGGCGCTCGCGTCGAGGTCGTAATCGGTGCCCGTCGTCGTGCGCACGTCCCAGCCCAGGCCGACCGTTACCGCGGTCAGGCCCGGCGCCTCCTTGCTGAGCGAGACATTGCCGCCCTTGCCCAGGGAAACTCCCACAGCTGCTACCTCCATCATTTCCAACACTTGCGCAAAGCTTAAAGTGGTGTCGCGGTCTCGTCGCTCTCCTTCATGGCCTTCGTCTCGCTTTTGAGGATGCGCAAAGACTTGCCCAGGGAGCGTGCGGTGTCCGGCAGCTTCTTGGACCCGAAGAGCACGATGATCACGACGCCCAGGACCAACAGGTGCCAGGGCTCCAGTGCGTTGCGGAACATGGCGTTCACCTCTTGTCGTGGTCGGACCGCGACCGGAGTGGGCGTCCCACCCCCACAGCCGCGCTTGCTACATTGCGCAACTGTACAACCAACGGGTGGATCTACAGCAAGGGCATGGGTATGGGGCGACGGCGTAAGCGCAGCCGACTGCGGATCACACTCGTGACGGGCCTTGCGGTGCTCGTCCTGATCACCGGCGGCGCCGGCTGGCTCTACCTGAAGCTGAACGGGAACATCGACACGTTCGGCTCGGACGGCCTGTCCAGGAACCGGCCCGCCGACACGTCCAAGGGCGAGAACGTGCTGGTGATCGGCACCGACGCACGCACCGGCGGGAACAGCGACCTCGGCGGCGGCGACAGACACGACATCGGCCGCTCGGACACCGCGTTCCTGCTGCACGTCTACGCCGACCACCGACACGCCGTCGGCATCTCCATCCCCCGCGACACCCTGGTCACCATCCCGCCGTGCAAGCTCCCCGACGGTACGTGGAGCAGCTCGCGGACCAACGTGATGTTCAACGCGGCCTATACGACGGGCCAGACCGCCGAGGGCAATCCGGCCTGCACCCAGAACACCGTCGAACAGCTCACGGGGCTGCGCGTCGACCACACCGTCGTCGTCGACTTCAAGGGCTTCTCGCAGCTCACCGACGTGGTCGGCGGCGTCAGGGTCTGCCTGCCGAACGACGTCTACCAGAACGACCTCAACCCGAACCGGCCCACGCAGGGCAAGCGCCTCTTCAAAAAGGGCGAGCAGACCGTCGCCGGGCAGCGGGCGCTCGACTACGTCCGCATCCGGCACGGCATCGGCGACGGCTCGGACATCGGCCGCATCCAGCGCCAGCAGTCCTTCGTCTCCAGCCTCATCAAGAAGATCAAGTCCGATGGCCTCACCCCGACGAAGCTGTTGCCGCTCGCCGACGCCGCCACGAAGTCGATGACCGTCGACCCCGGTCTGGGCTCGGCGGACAAGTTGCTGTCGTTCGCGATGTCGATGAAGGACGTCGACCTGCACAACACCAAGTTCGTCACCATTCCCTGGAAGTACGAGGGCAACCGCGTCGCCGTCGTGCACCCGGACGCCGACGCGCTGTGGGCGGCGCTCAAGAAGGACCGCACGCTCGACGGCAAGGACGCGAGCGGCAAGAAGGGCGGTGCCAAGGCGGGTTCGTCCCCCAGCCCGAGCGCCACCGAGGAGATCTCGGGCGAAGGCGTCTCCGTCAACGTCTACAACGGCACCGCCACCCCCGGCCTCGCCGCCGACGCCGCCGCGGCGCTCACCGGCCGCGGCTTCACCGTCCCCGCGACCGGCAACGCCGCCGACCGGGCCCGCGCCACCACGACCATCACCTACGGCCCCGGCGAGAAGGCCCACGCCTCGGCCGTCGCCCGGCTCTTCCCCGACGCCGAACTGACCGCGGGCACGGCGCCGGGCATCGGCGTGGTCCTCGGCGCGGACTACCGGCCGGGCAGCGCGGCCTCGCCGACGCCGACCCCGACGACGGTGCCCTCCGGCGTGGCCGACACCGCGCGCTCGGCGGACCAGGACATCTGCTCGCACCTGTCGTACGGGTGAGGCCCTACGGCTGCTCCGCCCAGCTGCCCCTGCGCCGCAGCAGGACCAGCGCCAGCGCGTACGCCACGAGGATCGCCGCGAGCAGCGGGTAGTAGAGCGGCGGCAGGCCGGAGACGCCGAGCCACGGGCCGAGCGGGGTCAGCGGCAGCAGGATGCCGACGGCCGCGAGGCCCGTCGCCGCCCAGCGCACGGGGCCCGGCGTACGGCCCTCGGCGGTCCTGCGGCCCGTGCGCAGCAACAGCATCACGAGGGCCTGGGTCAGCAGGTTCTCCGTGAACCAGCCCGCGTGGAAGCCCTGTTGGTCGCCGATGTTCAGGGAGCCGGGCAGGCACAGGGCGAGCGCGCCGAAGGTCGCGAGGTCGGCGAGCGCGCCCAGGGCGCCGAAGCCGGTGATGAAGTGCAGGAAGGGCCGGGGCCGCAGCACGGTGGGGCGGCGCAGCGCGGCCGTCCGTGGCCGGTCGAAGGCGAGCGCGAGCTGGGCCACGTCGAAGCACAGGTTCTGGACGAGGACCTGCGGCGGCAGCATCGGCAGGAACGGCAGCAGCAGGCCCGCGGCGAGCATCGCGATCACGTTGCCGAGGTTGGAGGAGAGCGTGATCCGCAGGTACGAGGCGATGTTGGCGCTGGAGTGCCGGCCCGCCACGACGGCGTGTTCGAGCGCCGTGAGGTCCTTGTCGGCGAGCACCACGTGCGCGCTCTCGCGGGCCACGTCGACGCCTCCGGCGGGGCAGACGCCGACGTCGGCGGCGCGCAGGGCGGGCAGGTCGTTGACGCCGTCGCCGAGGAATCCGGCGGTGTGGCCGCGGCCGCGCAGGGCGGCGATGACGCGGGCCTTGTGCTCGGGGGTGCAGCGGGCGAACACGGTGGTGCGGGCGGCGAGCTCCCCCAGCCGCTCGTCGTCGAGGTGCTCGATGTCGGCGCCGACGACGACCTCGCCGGGCTCGATGCCCACGTCGCGGCAGACGCGGGTGGCGGTGGCCGGGTGGTCGCCGGTGAGCACCTTGACGGTGACGCCGCGCTCACCGAGGGCGCGGACGGCGTCGTGCGCGGTGTCGGCCGGGGCGTCGTGGAAGGCGACGAAGCCCTGGAAGGTCAGGCCGCGTTCGTCGGCCGGGGTGTAGCCGCGGGCGCGGGCCGTGCGCTCGGCGGTGGCCACGGCCAGCAGACGGACGCCGTCGGCAGCGAGGTCGTCCGCCCGCTTGTGCGCCGCGGCCAGCTCGTCCTCGTCGAGCGCGCAACGCTCCAGGACCTCCGCCACGGCGCCCTTCACCGCGAGGACGTGCACGCCGAGGGTGCCGGGTTCCTTCACGACGGCGGTGGCCAGGCGGCGTACCGGGTCGAAGGGCAGGGCGTCGACACCGTCGTACGCGTCCCAGTCCTCGGGGCCCGTGGCCGCGAGCAGCGCCTCGTCGAGCGGGTCGGGGTCGGTGAGTTCGGCGGTCTGCAGCGTCCACCAGGCGGAGGCGCCCGCCCAGTGCAGGGCCTCCGGCTCGGTGCGGTCGGGGTCGACGGCGGGCTGGTCGCGGGTGAGGGTGCCGGTCTTGTCGACGCACAGCACGTCGACGGCGCCGAGGTCGTGCAGGGCGGGGAGACGGCGCACGATGACGCCGTGCGAGCGGGCGAGGAGGGAGGCGCCGCGGGCCAGGCAGATGGTGACGATGACCGGCAGCATCTCTGGGGTGAGGCCGACCGCCACGGCCACCGCGAAGGGCAGGGTCTCCAGGCCCCGGCCGCGCACCGCCGCGTTCGCCATCAGCACCAGCGGCGGGGTCAGCAGCATGAAGCGGATCAGCACCCACGAGATGCCGTGCACGCTGCGGTCGAAGGCGCTCGCGGGTCGGTCGCGGCGCGCTCCGTGCACGGCGGCGAAGCGGGTGTCGGCGCCGGTCGCGACGACGACCGCGGTGCCGCTGCCGGAGGCGACGCTGCTGCCCTGGAACAGCAGGTGCCCCTCGCCGTCCCCGTCCGGCAGGTCGGCCGGTTCCTTCGGCACGGGCGCGGACTCGCCGGTGAGGGCGGCCTGGTGCACGGTGAGGCCGCGCGCCTTCAACAGGCGTACGTCGGCGGGTACCAGGGCGCCGGGCGCGAGGCGCACCACGTCGCCGGGTACGAGGTCGTCGACCGGGATCTCACGCACGCGTGGTGCGTCGCCGGGGCGGTCCCTGCGCTGCACGCTCGCGGTGCCCGCGACGAGTTCGCGCAGCCCGGCGCCGGCCCGGTCCGCCCGGTACTCGCCGTGCGTGCGCAGCACGCTGCTGACGATGACCAGGGCGAGGATGACGCAGGCCGTGCCCCAGGAGGCGACGAGCGCGGAGACGAGCCCGAGGCAGAACAGCACGGTGGTGAACGGGTCGCGCAGGCTGCGCCACATCCGCAGCGGCCACGAGGGCTGCCGGGCGGTGGGCAGGGTGTTGCCGCCGTACCGGGCCAGTCGCCGTTCGGCCTCGTCCGCGGTCAGTCCGCGCGGGCTCGCGTCCAGAGCACGCAGCGTCTGCAGCGCACTCGGACCCTCGGGGGCGGTACGCGGCTGCGGCACCGAGCCGGTCCGCTCGGCCGGTTCGGGAACGGCCACGGGCCGGCCTTCAGGCTCCCGCGCCACGCAGGCGGCGCACCGGCGCCTTGGCCTGCTCGGCGCGCTCGGTGAGCTGGCCGATCATGAGGTGGACCACGCTCACGACCTCGGGATCGTCGACGTAGTACACCTGCCGCCGGCCCTCGCGCCGGGACCGTACGAGGCCGGCGAGCTTCAGCTTGGTCAGGTGCTGGCTGACGGCGGGCAGCGCGCCGCCCACCCGCTCGGCGAGCCCGCTCACATCGCTCTCGCCCTGCGCGAGGGCCCACACCATGTGCAGCCGCACCGGCGACGCGAGCAACGCGAACGCCTCGGCCGCCTCGGCGAGCACATCGGCGGACGGATCCTCGAACCGCCTGGCCCCTGCCACCACTGTCCACTCCTGTCCCACTGCCGGCATGCGTGCAGGGGCAAGTCTAGGCGCGCTTCAGATGGCTCCGAGGTCGACCGTCAGCTCGAAGGGCGCGGTGGCCTTCACCGTGCCGGTGAACACGTCGCCGTCCCGGTAGGTCTTGTTCGCGGGGTCCAGGACGTACGTGTAGACGATCGGGAGGCCGGTGACGGCCTGTTCGATGCGCCAGTAGAAGGGGATTCCCGCCTTCGCGTACTGGTCGACCTTGACGATCCGGTCGGTGGTCTCCGAGCCGGGTGACACGACCTCGACCACGAGGAGCACGTGTTCGGGGCGGGTGGGGGTGAGGTCGATGGTGTCGGCCCGGTACACGGTGACGTCGGGTCGCCGATTGGTGAGGGGGACGTCCTGAAGGCGTACGTCGAAGTCGGTGTCGGCGTTCCAGTCCGCGCCGGCGGCGGCATCCAGGGCATTGGCCAGGATGCGGGCGAGCCGGTTGTGCCGTTTGGATGCGCTGGGGCTCACGACAACCATCCCGTCCACGACCTCGATGCCGGCGCATTGCTCCTCGCTCCAGGAGTCGTACTGCTCCGCGGTGATCGGCGTGTGCATCCAGTCCGGTGCGACCATCTCGGCGGTCATGACGTACCTCCCTCGCGAGTGCCCGACGCTTCCCGTACCGCCTCGCCAGCCTACTGTTCCGCGCCCTCCCACGTCTCCGGCCGCCACAGGCCCGCGCGGCGGAGGGACTGGGGGCAGTGGAGGTAGATCTCGTCGATGTGCAGGAGGAGGGCCAGGCTCGGGGGTTGGCCCTTGACCGTCATGTCGGCGAAGAAGGGGGCGTCGGTGAGGATGCGGGCGCGGCCGTTGATGCGCAGGACGTCCGTGGCGCCGGGTATCAGGAAGAGCAAGCCCGCGTGCGGGTTCTGGATGATGTTGTGGAAGCTGTCGCCGCGGCGGTTGCCGGGGCGGTCCGGCAGGGCGATCGTGCGGTCGTCGACGATGTGCGCGAAGCCGGGGGCGTCGCCGCGCGGCGAGGTGTCGCAGTTGCCGTCCGCGTCGGACGTGGAGACGAGGCAGAACGGTGAGCGGGCCAGCAAGCCCCGGTCCTTCTCGGTGAGTTCCCCGTGCACCTTCTCGATCACGATGGGCCAGGGCTCGCCGAGGATCTCGCGCAGCAGGGCCGGGGACGTCAACTCCTCACAGCCCTCGGGGAGTCGGGGCGATCCGGTCGCGAGGGTGTCCGTGACGTGCGGCAAGCCGACTCCTGAGTCCGAGGTGGTTGATTCTCGTACCTTATCCGATGTTAGGTTAGGCTCCCCTAATGTTCGGAGCGCCCGGTTCCGGCGCCTGCCGCTGCGCGGCAACACGGTGAACAGGACGGAACGGTGCCACTCATAGCGCGGAGACCCCGCGGATCCCTGCTCGCCGGGCTGCTCCCCCTGGCCCTCGTACTCGCGGGCGCCGTTCTGCTCAGCCTCGCCGTCGGCTCCGGCGACGTCCCGCTCGGCGATGTCGTGGCAGGCCTGTTCCACCCGGACCGCGCCGACCGGGCCCAGCTGATCGTGCGTGAGGTCCGCGTGCCCCGCACGGCCGCCGGGCTCCTCGCCGGGGTGGCGCTCGGGCTCGCGGGCACCGTGATGCAGGGCGTGGCCCGCAACCCCCTCGCGGATCCGGGCCTGTTGGGCGTCAACGCCGGTGCCTCCGTCTTCGTCGTCTTCGCCATCAGCGTGCTCTCGCTGAGCGACCCCTCGCAGTACATCTGGTTCGGCTTCCTCGGAGCCTGTCTCGCCGCCGTCCTCGTGTACGGCGTCGGCAGCCTCGGCCGGGACGGCGCGACGCCCGTGAAACTCGCCCTGGCCGGCGCCGCCGTGGCCGCCGCCCTCGGCTCGGTGACCAGCGCCATGCTGCTCACCGACAGCCGCGCCTTCGACCAGTTCCGATTCTGGCAGGTCGGCTCGCTCAATGGGCGCGAGCCCGAAGTGCTGTGGCAGGCGCTGCCGTTCATCGCCGTCGGCGCCGTGCTCGCCCTCGCCCTCGGACCGCAGCTCAACACCCTCGCCCTCGGCGACGACACCGCGCGCGGCCTCGGCCAGCGGATCGCGCTCGCCCGGCTCGGCGCGGCGGCCTGCGTGGTCCTGCTGTGCGGGGCGGCGACCGTCGTCGCGGGCCCGATCGCCTTCGTCGGGCTCGCCGTTCCGCACGCCGCGCGCCTGATCACCGGCCCCGACCACCGCTGGATCCTGCCGTACAGCGCGCTCATCGCACCCTCCGCGCTACTCCTCGCCGACGTCGCGGGACGCCTCGTCGCTCGCCCCGGCGAGGTACAGGTCGGCGTCATGACGGCGGCGCTCGGCGCGATCCCCTTCGTCGTCCTGGTACGCCGCAGAAAGACGGTCGAGCTGTGAACACCGAGCTGCGTCCCGCCGCCGGACGCGTCGCCGCCGTACGCCGCCGGGGGCGTGCCCGGTTCACCGCCGTGAGCGCGGCGCTCGCCGCGGCCGCGTTCGCCGCGCTGTGCGTCTCGCTCAGCCTCGGCGACTACACGCTCCCGCTGGCCGACGTCGTACGCACCCTGTTCGGAGGCGGCGACAGCGGCACACAGTTCGTGATCCTCGAACTCCGGCTCCCCCGCGCCCTGTTGGCGCTCCTGGTCGGCTGCTGCTTCGGGCTCTCCGGCGCCGTCTTCCAGACGCTGCTGCGCAATCCGCTGGCCAGCCCCGACATCATCGGCGTGAGTTCGGGCGCGGGCGCCGCCGTCGTGCTCGCCGGGGCGATAGCCGGGCTGAGCGGTCCTTCCCTGTCGGCCGTCGCGCTCGCCGGCGCGCTGGTGGCGGGAGCCGCCGTCTATCTGCTCGCCTGGCGCAAGGGCGTCACCGGCTACCGGCTCGTCCTCATCGGGCTCGGCGTCGGCACCGGCCTGTCCAGCCTCATCTCGTACCAGATGACGCGCTCCGACGTGACCGAGGCGCAGACCGCGTTCCTGTGGCTGGCCGGAAGCCTCAACGGCCGGTCCTGGCCCCAGTTCTGGCCGCTGCTCGGGGCCGCCGTGCTGCTGCTTCCGCTGACCGCGCTCGCCGCCCGCGCCCTCACCGCGCTCCAGCTCGGCGACGACACCGCCGGCGGACTCGGCGCCCGTGTCGAGCGGGACCGGCTCGCCCTCCTCGCCTGCGCCACCGCGCTGGCCGGCGTGGCCACCGCCGCCGCGGGCCCGGTCGGCTTCGTCGCCTTCGTGTCCGCGCCGATCGCGCGCCGCCTGGTGCCGGGGCAGGGCGCGGCGCTGCTGCCGGCCGCCCTGACCGGGGCGCTGCTCGTGACGGTCGCCGACTTCGTGGGGCAGCACCTGCTGTCCGGCACCCAACTGCCGGTCGGCATCGTGACGAGCGTGATCGGCGCCCCGTATCTGCTGTGGCTGCTCGCCCGGTCCAACCGCGCGGGGACGGGCGGCTGACCATGACCACCAGCAAGGAGAAGACCGTGGCATCCCCGCACACCCTGCAGGCCCGCGGCCTCGAACTCGGCTACGGCGAGCGGCGGATCATCTCCGGCCTCGACGCCGACATCCCGGCGGGCCGCATCACGGTCGTCGTCGGCCCCAACGCCTGCGGCAAGTCGACGCTGCTGCGCTCCATGGCCCGGCTGCTCACGCCGACCGACGGCGCGGTCCTGCTCGACGGGCGCGACATCCAGCGGACGTCGACCAAGGAGGTCGCCGCGGTCCTCGGTGTGCTGCCGCAGACGCCGGTGGCGCCCGAGTCCATCACCGTCGCCGATCTGGTGGGCCGGGGCCGCTACCCGCACCAGGGCTGGTTCCGCCGCTGGACGGCCGCCGACGACGAGGCGGTAGCCGCCGCCCTGCACGCGACCGACGTCCTCGACCTCGCGGACCGGCCCCTCGACCAGCTCTCCGGCGGCCAGCGCCAGCGCGTGTGGATCGCGATGGCGCTCGCCCAGGAGACCGACGTGCTCCTCCTCGACGAGCCGACCACCTACCTCGACATCAGCCACCAGCTCGACGTCCTCGACCTGCTGACCGACCTCAACCGGGAGCGCGGCGTCACCCTCGTCGTCGTCCTGCACGACCTCAACCTGGCCTGCCGCTACGCCGATCACCTCATCGCCATGAAGGACGGCCGGATTGTCGCCGAGGGCGCGCCCGCCGACGTCGTGACCGAGTCCCTCGTCGACGACGTGTTCGGGCTGCGCAGCACCGTCATCCCCGACCCGGCGTCCGGCACCCCGCTGATCGTCCCCATGGGGCGCCACCACATCCGGTAGCCCCCACCTCCGTACCCCTTCGTAGAGAGAACACACACCATGGCCCGCACTGCCCCTCGCAGACTGCTCATCGGCGCCGCCGCCCTCGCCCTCACCGGCTCGCTCGCCGCCTGCGGATCCGAGAAGAGCGACGCCGCCGACGGCTCCGGCCAGAAGTCCTCCGGCGCCTTCCCGGCGAAGGTGTCCACCAAGTTCGGCACCGTCACGGTCGAGGAGCAGCCCAAGCGGGTCGTCGCCCTCGGCTGGGGCGACGCGGAGACGGCGCTCGCGCTCGGCGTGCAGCCCGTGGGGGCGAGCGACTGGCTGGCGTTCGGCGGCGACGGCCTCGGGCCGTGGGCCAAGGGGAAGTACGACAAGTCCCCGCAGAAGATCGGCACGCTGGAGCCCGAGTACGAGAAGATCGCGGCCCTCAAGCCGGACCTCATCCTCGACACCAAGGCCAGCGGCGACAAGACCCGCTACGACACCCTCAACAAGATCGCGCCGACGGTCGGCGTCCCCAAGGGCGGCGACCAGTACAAGACCCCCTGGAAGAAGCAGACCGAGATGGTCTCGCAGGCACTCGGCCTCGCCGACAAGGGCGAGAAGTTGATCGACGACACCGAGCAGGAGTTCGCCGCGGCCGCGAAGGAGCACCCGGAGTTCAAGGGGAAGACCATCACGATCGCCTCGCGCACCGCCTCCGCCTGGGGCGCCTACGTGCGCGGCACCGGCCGCATCGACTTCGTGGAGCGGCTCGGCTTCAAGAACAACCCGGCCGTCGAGAAGAAGGCCGGCAGCGCGTTCTCCGTGCCCGTGTCGGAGGAGAACCTCCAGATGCTGGACGCCGACCTCATGGTGATGGCACCCATCGGCACCACCGCGAAGAAGATCGCCGACGACCCGCTGTACAAGGCGATCCCGGCGGCGAAGAGGGGCCACTCGCTCGTCTTCGACGACAAGAACATCAGCTCGGCGTTCGCGACCGACTCCGTCCTGTCGGTGCGGTACGCGCTGAAGCACGTGGTGCCGCTGTTCGCGGACAAGCTCAAGTAGTCACACCCGGCTCCCCGCCGCCGTGTCCGACGACAGTCGCTGCGCCACGTACACGGGGATCACGGACAGCAGGACGAGGACGACGGCCACCACGTTGACCACGGGGGCCTGCTGGGGGCGGGACATGTTGGAGAAGATCCAGATGGGCAGGGTCTGGACGCCCGCGCCCGCCGTGAACGTCGTCACCACGATCTCGTCGAAGGACAGCGCGAACGCGAGGAGGCCGCCCGCCGCGAGCGCCGAGCGCATCAGCGGGAACGTGATGTCACGGAAGGTGCGGAAGGGGCCGGCACCGAGGTCCATCGCGGCCTCCTCGTACGAGGAGGCGAGGCGGCGCAGCCGGGCCGCGACGTTGTTGAAGACGACCACGACGCAGAACGTGGCGTGGCCGACGACCACCGTGAACAGGCCGAGGCCGATGCCGATCGGTTCGAGGACCGTGCGGAAGGCCGTGTTGAGGGCGACGCCGGTGACGATGCCGGGCAGCGCGATCGGCAGGACCACCGCGAAGGAGATCGCCTCGCGGCCGAAGAAGCGGTAGCGGGACACCGCGAACGCGGCGAGTGTGCCGAGGACGAGGGCGATCGCCGTGGCGGCGGTGCCCGCCTTCACCGACGTCCACAGCGCGTCTCTTGCGCCCGCGCTGTGCCAGGCGTCGCGCCACCAGTCGAAGGTGAGGCCGGGCGGCGGCCAGCCCGAACTCCGGTCGGGGTTCAGCGAGTTGACGACGACCAGGAGCAGCGGGACGTAGATGACGGCGAAGCCGAGGCCGGCGCCGACGCGGAGCGCGATGCGTGCCGGGCGGGACAGGTGCATCTCTGGCCCCCTTCAGAGGCTGCTGAGCGCACCCGTGCGGCGCACCGCCAGCAGGTACAGGACGATCACCACGACCGGCACGGTGCCGAGCGCCGCCGCCAGCGGCAGGTCGAGCGTGATGTTCGCGTAGACGAGATTGCCGATCAACTGCGTTTTCCCGCCCACGATTTGGACCGCGATGTAGTCGCCGAGACTGAGCGAGAACGTGAAGACCGAACCGGCCGCGACCGACGGCAGGACGAGCGGGAACAGTACCGTGCGGAAGGTGCGCCAGGCGCGGGCGCCGAGGTCGGCGGAGGCGTCGAGCATGCTGTCGGGGACGCGTTCGAGGCCCGCGTGGATCGGAAGGATCATGTACGGGAGCCAGAGGTAGGTCAGGACGAGGACCGTCGCGACGAGCCCGTAGCCGGGCGCGTCGAGACCGAAGGGCTTCAACAGCCAGTCGAGCAGGCCCCCTTGGGCGAGCATGACGCGCCACGCGTACGCCTTGACGAGGTAGCTCGCCCACAGGGGTGTGAGGATCGCGACGACCAGGAGCGGGCGCCACCGCGGCTTCGCGACGCGCGCCGTGCAGAACGCGATCGGGAAGGCGATGACGATGCACAGCGCCGTCACACCGAGCGCGACTCCTACGCTCCGCAAGGCCACTTGGCGGTACACCCCGGTCGTGAACAGTGCCTTGAAGTTGTCCAGCGTCCACGTCCGCACGATGTCCGACGTGAACGGGTCCGTGGTCCACAGGGCGGAGAGGAACAGGACCGCGAGCGAGCCGAGGTAGGCGACGACCAGCCAGGTCAGGGGCGCGGCGAGCAGCAGGGACAGGCGGAGCCGGGGGCTGCGGTGCAGCGCTCCGGCGGCGCGCTTCGAGACACCCGCGGCCCGCTCCGAGTCACCCCGCTTCGAGGTCAGTGACACGTCACCCCTTGATCTCCGTCCACGCCTGCACCCACTTCGCGTACGGCACGCACTTGGTGTCGGTGCGGCCGTCGAGGCACTGCGGGATGGGCGTGGTCCAGAAGTGGACCTTCTTCCAGTACGCGGCGTCGTCGGCGTGGTACGTCGCGCAGTGCTTGGGGTCGGCGGTCTCCTCGCAGGCCTTCGCGTTGGCGGGGGCCTCGCCGAAGTACTCGGCGACCTGGGCGTTGACCTTCGGCGAGACGATCCAGTCGAGCCATTTGTAGGCGCAGTTGGGGTGCTCGGCCTTGGCGGACACCATCCAGGTGTCGGACCAGCCGGTGGCGCCCTCCTTCGGGAGGATCGCCTTCACGGGCGCCTTCTCGCCCTGCGCGGTGTTCAGGATGACCTGCCAGCTGGTGCCGACGACGGAGTCTCCGCTCTTGAACGCGGAGACCTCCTTGAGGTAGTCGCTCCAGTACTCACCGACGTTGGCGTTCTGCTTCTTCAGCAGGGCGACCGCCGCGTCGAACTGCTTCTGGTCGAGGGCGTAGGGGTCCTTGATGCCGAGGTCCGGCTTGGTCTTCATCAGGTAGAGGGCGGCGTCGGCGATGTAGATCGGCGAGTCGTAGGCGGTGACGCGGCCCTTGTGCTGCCCTGCGTCGTCGAAGACGGCCTTCCAGGAGTCGGGTGCGGGTTTCACCTTGTCCGTGCGGTACATGAGGAGGTTGGCGCCGCGGCCGTGCGGGATGCCGTACGCGACCTTCTTGACCGAGTTCCAGGGCTGCGTCTTCAACCCCGGGAAAACATCTCGGTAGTTGGGCACGAGGTCGGTGTTGACCGGGGCCGCGTCGCCGGAGGCGATCAGGCGCAGGGAGGCGTCGCCGGACGCGGAGACGGCGTCGTACTGTCCCGTCTTCATCAGGTTGACCATCTCGTCGGAGGTTCCCGCGACCTTCGTGGAGACCTGGCAGCCGGTCCGCTCCTCGAAGGGGTGCACCCAGTCGACCTTCGGGTCGTTGGAGCCGTCCTCGGCGTAGCCGGCCCAGGCGATCAGGTTGACCTCGCCCTCGGTCTTGCCGAGGGACTTCGGGGCGGACATCTTCGGCGGGGTGAAGCCCTGCCCGCCGGGCGCGCCCTTGGCGCCACCGCCGCCGTCGTCGGACGAGCCGCAGGCGGTGGCGAGCAGGAGGCCGCCGAGCGCGGCGCCGGCCATCAGGGTCCTAGTTGCGCGCACGTGAACACTCCCAGGTCGTCGGGGTGAGTCAACTTGGCTGGTACAGAGGGACGTTGTGCCGATGGTGCCAGCGCAGGAGGACGCGGGCGCCGGGCGGCGCGGGCGCGTCCGCCGTGCCGTCCGGGTCGCCCGTGCCGTCCGCACTGTCGGCGGGGCCGGTGTTCTGGCGTATGACGACGAAGCGCACGCCCGCGTCGGTGTCGACGACGACGCGGGTGCTGTCCCCCAGGTACACGGCGTCGGCCACGGTGCCGCGCACCTCGCTGTGGTCCTCGCGGGCGTGCTCCGCACCGGGGTCGAGGACGCGGATCTTCTCGGGCCTGACACCGAACGTGCCCGCTCTCCCGACGAGCAGTTCGGCGGCGGCCCCGGTGAGCGTGTTGGAGGTGCCGACGAAGGACGCGACGAAGGCGGAGGCCGGGCTCTCGTACAACTCCCTCGGCGTGCCGACCTGTTCGACACGTCCCGCGTGCATGACGGCGACGCGGTCGCTGAGGGCGAGGGCCTCGGCCTGGTCGTGGGTGACGAGGACGAAGGTGATGCCGACCTCGCGCTGCAACTCCTTTAGCTCGACCTGCATCTGCTCGCGCAGCTTGAGGTCGAGGGCTCCGAGGGGTTCGTCGAGCAGCAGGACGCGCGGGCGCACCACCAACGCCCTCGCCAGGGCAACGCGTTGGCGCTGCCCGCCCGAGAGCTGTCCCGGCCTGCGCCCGCCGAAGTCCTCGAGGCGGACGGACGCGAGGGCGGCGCGGACCCGCTCGGCCTGCTCCCGGCGCGGGACGCCGCGCACCTTCAGGCCGTAGCCGACGTTCTGCTCGACATTCATGTGCGGGAACAGGGCGTAGTCCTGGAAGACGGTGGTGACGTCGCGTTCGAAGGGCGCGCGCCGGGTCACGTCCTCGCCCGCGAGATGGATCGTGCCGCCCGAGGGAGCCTCGAAGCCGGCGACGAGCCGCAGCACGGTCGTCTTGCCGGATCCGGAAGGACCGAGCAGCGAGAAGAACTCGCCCTCGGCGACGTCGAGTTCCAGCCCGTCGACGGCGCGCACTTCGCCGAACGACTTGCACAGGTCCCGCAGCCCGATCGCTGCGCCCTCCTTGGCGGTGGCCATAGCCGTAGATCATGCACACTTCAACGACAGCCACAAGGGTGCGGGAGGCCCGCAGATCACCTTTGTACGGGAATTGACGCGCCTGCCATCCCAGCAGTACCGACGGTCACACCCGCACCACGGTTGGATCCGGTGACAGAGGTCACTCGAATTTGACCGGGTTCAGGCGCACGGATTCCCTCATTCCGCCGTCTCTACATATGAGGCCGTGCAGTGGTCCACCGTCCAGCCGTCACAAGGGAGCAGGCGTTGTCCGTCATCGAGCAAGCCGTCGAGGCCCGTCTCGTCGCCGCCGCGCCGCGCATGGCGCACATTCCGGCGACCCTGCGCTACGACGTCCGCGACCCGTTCGCCGTGCGCATGTCCTTTCCGGCCCCGGCCACCCTCGAAGGCATCGCCGTGAGCTGGACGTTCGCCCGTGAACTGCTCACCGGCGGGGTGAGCGGTCCGGCGGGCGCGGGTGACGTGCGGGTGAAGCCGTACGGGTACGACCGCACGGTCCTGGAGTTCCACGCGACGGAGGGCACGGCGATCGTGCACATCCGCACCGGCGAGCTGCGCCGCTTCCTGGCGGAGACGACGGAGCTGGTGCCGGTCGGCGAGGAGGCGTCGCACGTGGACGTGGACGGCGACCTGGAGGAGCTACTGCGGGACGCCTGTTAAATCCTTTGACGGCTCCGGCAGGTACTTCTACCTTGGTTGACGGTTCTGTTGCCGTCGATAGGAGAAGGACGTTGCTCGACTGAGGTCCTGAGACACCGCGCATGACACGCCGCTCGCTCGCGTGTCCGTGCCGCCGTGTGCCGACCTCGGTTTCTCCCGAGCCGTCCTCCCGCAGCAGGCCTTCCGTGCCCCCGCGGTGTCTCGAACGCGTTGCATCCCACCGTTCACACCGAGCAAACCGCGAGGCCGCCTCATGTCACATTCCTCCACGCACCCGGGCTCCGCCCCCGCCTCCGTCGCCTGCACCGCCCTCGACTTCGCCTGGCCCGACGGCACCGGCGTCTTCGACGGACTCCAGGTCGCTTTCGGCCCCGGCCGCACCGGGCTCATCGGCCTCAACGGGGCAGGGAAATCAACCCTGTTGAAGCTGATCTCCGGTGAGCTGACCCCGACCGACGGCACCGTGCGGGTGTCCGGCGACATCGGCTACCTGCCTCAGAACGTCACCCTCGACACGGCACTCCGCGTCGACCAGGCGCTCGGCATCGCCGTCACCCGCGCCGCCCTGCACGCCATCGAGGCCGGCGATGTACGGGAGGAGCACTTCACCGCGGTCGGCGACGACTGGGACGTCGAGGAGCGGGCGGGAGCCATGCTCGGCGAGCTGGGTCTCGGCCACGTAGACCTGGACCGCACGATCGGCGAGGTCTCCGGCGGCGAGTCCGTACTGCTGCGGCTCGCCGCACTCCTCCTGCGCCGCCCCGACGTACTGCTGCTCGACGAGCCCACCAACAACCTCGACCTGCGCGCCAGGCAGCGCCTGTACGCCGCCGTGGAGGCGTGGTCCGGAGTCATGATCGTGGTCAGCCACGACCGTGAACTCCTCGACCGCGTCGACCAGATCGCCGATCTGCGCGACGGCGAGGTCGCCTGGTACGGCGGGAACTTCTCCGCGTACGAAGAGGTGCTCGCCGCCGAACAGGAGGCGGCGGAGCGGATGGTGCGGGTCGCCGAGTCCGATCTGAAGAAGCAGAAGCACGAACTGACCGACGCCCACGTCAAGTTGGCGCGGCGCAAGCGCTACGGCCAGAAGATGTACGACATCAAACGCGAACCGAGGGCGGTGATGAAGCTGCGCAAACGCTCCGCACAGGTCTCCGCGGGCAAGCACCGCATCCTGCACGAGGAGAAGCTCGCCGAGGCGAAGGAGCGGCTCGACGAGGCCGTGGAGGCGGTGCGCGACGACGACGAGATCCGCGTCGACCTGCCGTACACGGCCGTGCCGCCGGGCCGCTCCGTACTCACCCTGCGCGGGCTCCAACTCGCTTACGGGGCACGGGTGGACGGCGAGTGGGAGCTGCGGGGCCCCGAACGCATCGCGCTCGTCGGGCGCAACGGCTCGGGCAAGACGACGCTCCTGCGCACCATCGCGGGTGAGCTCGAACCGGTCGCGGGCGAGACCCTCGCCCACGTGCCGCTGCGCTTCCTGCCCCAGCGGCTCGACGTGCTCGACGAGGAGCTGAGCGTCGCCGAGAACGTGGCAAGGTTCGCGCCGGACGCCACCAACAACCGGGTGCGGGCGCGGCTCGCCCGCTTCCTGTTCAAGGGGGCCAAGGCCGACCAGCCGGCGGGGACGCTGTCGGGCGGCGAGCGCTTCCGTGCGGCGCTCGCCGCGCTGATGCTCGCGGAGCCCGCGCCGCAGCTGCTGATGCTGGACGAGCCGACGAACAACCTGGACATCGCGTCCGTGCACCAGCTGACGTCGGCCCTGGAGTCGTACGAGGGCGCGCTCATCGTGGCGGGCCACGACCTGCCGTTCCTGGAGTCGATCGGCGTGACGCGGTGGCTGCTGATGGACGGGACGCTGCGGGACACGACGCTGGAGGAGGTGCGGGCCGCGTAGTCAAGTAGCCGGTCCAGAAATTGGCGGGATACCCGACAAAAGGTGTCGGGTATCCCGCCTAGCGTCGCTGACATGCAGCGCACCAAAGCCACCGGAACCGGACCCGGCCACCGCCACATCCGCATCGTCGGCGCCCGCGAGAACAACCTCCGGGCCGTCACCCTGCGCATCCCCAAGGAGCGGCTCACCGTCTTCACCGGGGTGTCGGGGTCGGGCAAGTCCTCCGTCGTCTTCGACACCATCGCCGTGGAGTCGCAGCGGCAGCTGGGCGAGACGTATCCCAGGTTCGTCCGCAACCGGCTGCCCAAGTACGAGAAGCCGCACGCGGACGCGCTGGAGGAGCTGACGCCCGCGATCGTCGTCGACCAGCGACCGATCGGCGGGCACTCCCGGTCCACGGTCGGCACCATGACCGACGTGTACTCGGTGATCCGCGTGCTGTTCTCGCGGCACGGGACACCGAGCGCAGGCGGCGCGACCGCGTACTCGTTCAACGACCCGAGCGGGATGTGCCCGGCGTGCGACGGGCTCGGGCGCGCCGTGCGCCCCGACTACGAGCGCATCCTCGACCCGTCGAAGTCCCTCGCGGGCGGAGCGGTGCTGTTCCCGCCGTTCGCCGCCGGGACCTGGCAGGGGCAGACGTACACCAACACCACTGACCTCGACACCGCCAAGCCCGTGGGCGAATTCACCGCCGCCGAGCGGCAGTTCCTGATGCGCGGGACCGGCACCAAGGTCAACGTGGACAATACGGGCGGCAGCCGGGACATCTCCTACGAAGGGCTCGCCGACCGTTTCGAGCGGCTGTACCTCAACCGCGACCTGTCGACGCTGAGCCGGCGCACCCGCGATCTCGTCGGCCGGTACCTGACCGAGGGCACCTGCCCGGTCTGCGACGGGGCGCGCCTGAACGCCGCCGCGCTCGCCACCCGCGTCGAGGGCCTGAGCATCACCGAGTGCACGCGCATGGAGGTCGGCGAGCTGATCCCGGCGCTGCGCCGCATCAAGGGCGCCGTGGCCGGGCCGATCGCCGAGGCCGCCGTCACCGCCCTGGAGCGCATCGAGGCGATCGGCCTCGGCTATCTCAGCCTGGACCGCGAGACGTCGACGCTGTCCGGTGGCGAGGGGCAGCGCCTGAAGACCGTGCGGCACCTGGGCTCCAGCCTGACCGGGATGACGTACATCTTCGACGAGCCGAGCGTGGGCCTGCACCCGCGCGATGTGGGGCGGCTCAATGATCTGCTGCTGCGCCTGCGCGACAAGGGGAACACGGTCCTCGTCGTGGAACACGACCCCGATGTCATCGCCGTCGCCGATCACGTCGTCGACATGGGCCCGGCGGGCGGCGCCGACGGCGGGCGCGTGGTGTTCGAGGGCACACCGGGCGCGCTGCGGCGCGCGGACACGCTCACCGGCCGCTGCCTGCGCCGCACGGGCGGGGTGAAGGAGCACCCGCGCGCGGCGACCGGGCACGTACGGGTCGAGGGTGCCCGGATCCACAACCTCAAGAACGTCACCGTGGAGGTGCCGACCGGGGTGCTCACGGCCGTCACCGGCGTCGCCGGGTCCGGAAAGAGCTCGCTCGTGTCCGGGGAGTTCCGCGCCGCGCACCCGGAGGCCGTGGTCGTCGACCAGTCGTCCATCGGGATCTCGGGGCGCTCCACCCCGGCGACGTATCTCGGGATCATGGACACCGTACGGAAGGTGTTCGCGCGCGAGACCGGCACGGAGCCGGGGATGTTCAGCTTCAACTCGGTCGGCGCCTGCGAGCGCTGCGAGGGACGCGGCGTGATCTTCAGCGATCTGGCGTTCATGGACCCGGTGACCACGGTGTGCGAGGCCTGCGGCGGGCGGCGCTTCAAGGACGAGGTGCTGGGCCTGACCGTGCGCGGCCGCAGTGTCGCGGACGTGCTCGACATGACGGCCGCGCAGGCCCTCGACCACTTCGCGGACCTCGACGACAAGGGCGTACGCCGCAGGCTGCGCGCCCTGCGCGACGTCGGCCTCACCTATCTCACGCTCGGACAGCCGCTGAGCACCCTGTCGGGCGGCGAGCGCCAGCGCATCAAGCTGGCCACGCAGCTGCACCGGCACGCCGCGACGTACGTCCTGGACGAGCCGACCACCGGCCTGCACATGGCGGACGTCGACGGGCTCGTGGCACTGCTCGACCGGCTCGTCGACGCGGGCAACACGGTGGTCGTCGTCGAGCACAACCTCGATGTGATCCGGCGGGCGGACTGGATCGTCGATCTGGGCCCGGAGGGCGGCCGACACGGCGGCGAAGTGCTTTTCGAGGGAACGCCGGCCCAACTGCTCGGCGCGGAGGGCTCGTTCACGGCCGAGCATCTGCGGCGGGCCGTCGCGGGCGCGGACAGGCCCGGTGAGGGGGACGTGACGGCCGCGTGACAGGGGATTCCGCGGCACTTCCGCGACACGTGTCGCCCTGTGCATGATGTGCGCACCGTCACTCTCGCTCTTCGTCATGGAGTACGTCGTGCCCAGCAAGAAGGCCCTCGTCCGCCGCCCGGGACCGCGCATCGCGGACGGGCTCGTCACCCACATCGAGCGGACCCCCGTCGACGCCGCGAAGGCGCAGGAGCAGTGGAAGGGGTACGTGGGCGCGCTGGAGGCGTGCGGCTGGGAGACGTTCCTGGTGGAGCCGGTCGACCTGTGCCCGGACGCCGTGTTCGTGGAGGACACGGTGGTGGTCTTCAGGAACGTGGCACTGATCACCCGGTCGGGCGCCGAATCGCGGCGCCCGGAGACGCCGGGCGTCGAGGAGGCCGTGGCGCGGCTCGGCTGCTCCGTCAATTGGGTGTGGGAGCCGGGGACCCTCGACGGAGGCGACGTACTGAAGGTCGGTGACACGATCTACGTAGGGCGCGGCGGGCGCACCAACGCGGCGGGGGTGGCGCAATTGCGCGCCGTCTTCGAACCGCTCGGCGCGCGTGTGGTGGCCGTTCCCCTGTCCAAGGTGCTGCACCTGAAGACCGCGGTGACCGCGCTGCCGGACGGGACCGTCATCGGCCATCCGCCGCTGGTGGAGCACGCCTCGCTGTTCCCGCGCTTCCTGCCGGTGCCCGAGGAGTCGGGGGCGCACGTGGTGCTGCTCGGCGAGGACCGGCTGCTCATGGCGGAGAGCGCGCCGAAGTCGGCGGAGCTGCTCGCCGACCTCGGTTACGAGCCGGTTCTGGTCGACATTTCCGAGTTCGAAAAGCTGGAGGGGTGTGTGACCTGCCTCTCAGTTCGCCTGCGAGGCCTGCACACGTAACAGGATCTTTATTGGGCGCTTAACCTACGGCAACGTAACCTACGACACCGTAGGTATCTCCGCTCGTCTTATCTCCGTCCCCCAGGAGCCTCCGTGACCGTCACCTCTCCCCACCTCGGCTCGTCGACGACGTGGACCGACGCCCGCTTGCTCCACGCGCTGGAAGAAGTCGTTGAGCAGGAGCTCAACCGACACCTCAAGGTCGCCAAGGACTGGATGCCGCACGACTACGTGCCGTGGTCCGACGCCCGTAACTTCCCCGAGTTCTTCGAGGACGGCGAGGCCTGGTCCAAGGAGCAGTCCAAGGTTACCGAGGTCGGCCGCACCGCTCTCATCGTGAACCTGCTCACCGAGGACAACCTGCCCAGCTACCACCACGAGATCGCCTCGCTGTTCGGCCGCGACGGCGCGTGGGGCACGTGGGTGCACCGCTGGACGGCGGAGGAGGGGCGGCACGGCATCGTGATGCGCGACTACCTGCTCGCCTCGCGCGCCGTCGACCCCGACAAGCTGGAATCCTTCCGCATGTCGCACATGAGCGAGGGCTTCGAGTCGGACAACCGGCACTCGATGCTGCACTCGGTCGCCTACGTCTCCTTCCAGGAGCTGGCCACCCGCGTCTCGCACCGCAACACGGGCCACCAGTCCGGTGACCCGGTCTGCGACCGCATGCTCGCCCGTATCGCTACGGACGAGAACCTGCACATGGTCTTCTACCGCAACCTGCTGAAGGCCGCCTTCGAGATCGCCCCCGACCTGACGATGCAGGCCGTGCGCGACGTCGTCGTGAACTTCCGGATGCCGGGGCACGGCATCCCCGGCTTCGAGCGGGCCGCCGCGCAGATGGCGATCGGCGAGGTCTACAACATGCGCATCCACCACGACGACGTGATCCAGCCCGTGCTGCGCTTCCTGAAGGTCATGGAAATCGACGGCCTCGGCCCCGAGGGCCTCAAGGCCCAGGAGGAACTCGGCCTGTTCATGAACGGTCTGGACACCGAGGCCGCCAAGTTCGACGAGAAGCTGGCGGCCCGCAAGGCGCGGATGGCGGCGCGGGCGGCCGGCGCCTGACCACGCCCGACCACGCCCCGGAGCGTCAGCTCCGCCTGAGGCGCTGACGCTCCTTCTCCGAGAGGCCGCCCCACACCCCGAACCGCTCGTCGTGGGTGAGGGCGTACTCGAGACAGCTCTGCCGGATCGTGCACAGGCCGCAGATCGTCTTGGCCTCCCGGACGGAGCTTCCCGGCTCGGGGAAGAAGAATTCGGCACCGGTCTGGGCGCACAGCGCCTGGTCCTGCCAGGTGGGGCCGGCAGGCGTAAGGGTCGTGTTCGCGTACATGCCGGCCACTCTGCCGCCACCCGAAAAACGTTCGATCAACGCTCAATCAACGCGCAATCAAGCCCCGCCGGCGCTTGAGGCGCGGGGCCCGGGACAGAGCCCCGCACCCCCACGCCGAACCGCAGCCACGCACCGACTACCGCTGCTCCGGATCCCCCTTGATCACGGCGAACGCCGCACCGTGGGGATCCGTCAGCTTCGCGATCCGCCCGACGCCGGGGATACTGACCGGCTCGGACCGCACCGCGCCACCCAGCTCCCGCGCGCGGTCCGCCGTCGCGTCCACGTCCGGGACGTGGAAGTACGGCTGCCAGTGCGCGCCCGCCGCGCCCTCCACCGGGTCGGCGGCCAGCGGGACCACGCCGCCGAACATCGCGTTCTCGTCCGTGCCCGGCGGGTTGATCGTCGTGTAGCTGCCGCCGGGGAACTCGACGTCGAACGCGCCCCAGTTGAAGACCGAACCGTAGAACCTCTTCGCGGCGGCCACATCCGGGACGTACAACTCCACCCAGTTCAGCCCGCCGTCGTCCTTGATGTACTCGAGCCCCTTGTTCTTCCCCGGCTGCCAGATGCCGAAGTAGGCGCCCGCGGGGTCGGCGAAGACGGCCATGCGGCCCAGGTCGAAGACGTCCATCGGCTGCAGCGCCGCGGTGCCGCCGGCCTGCTCGACCGCCTTCGCCGTGGCATCCGCGTCCGCGCTCTGGAAGTACACGGACCAGCCGGGCTCGCCCTGCTCCGCGGTGACGGTCATGGCACCGCTCACCGTCCTGCCTTCGAGCTGGAACATTCCGTACCCGCCGGCCTCGGGGCCCGCCGACTGGAAGGTCCAGCCGAAGAGGCCGCCGTAGAAGGAGATCGCGCCCTCCATGTCGGGGGTACTGAGGTCCATCCAGTTCGGCGCGCCGTCCACGAACTCGGTAGTGATCATGGGTCTTGCCCTCCTCGTCGAGGGATTCTTTTCCGGACTGCCGAGTCTTGCACCGGGCACTGACAACCGCCCTCGCACCACGCTGACCTGGGCTGGTTCAGACCAAAGGAACCGAACACTCCGCCTTCAACAGTTGAACCCAAACAAAACGTGGGAGCGCTCCCTGTGCGAAGTCTTGACGCCTCCGTCCCCTCTCGCCACAGTAGTGCTCCCCCACACACCCCCCACATTCAGGGAGCGCGCATCGTGATCTCGCGCAGAATATTTCTCGCCAGTGCCGGAGCGGGTATCGCCACGACGGCCGCAGCACTCACCCTTCCCTCATGGACCGCGGGCGCCGCACCGGCCACCTGTGAACTGGCCCTGGAGAACAAGTCGTTGAGCGGCACGGTGCACGCGTACGTCACCGGCCACGAGGACGGGAGCGGCAACTGGGTGCTGCTGCGCGCCGACGGCAGCGTCTACCACCCCGAGGAGCCGGGCGCCCCGCAGACCCCGCTGCCCGTCGACTGCGCCATCCCGCTCGGCGCCGCGGGATCGGCCCCCAAGGTCGTGACGCTGCCTCAGATGTACGGCGCCCGCGTCTACTTCGTCCGCGACGACAAGCTCGAGTTCTTCCTGAACCCCGGCCCCTCGCTCGTCGAGCCGGCGTTCGCCACGAAGGAGGACGCGAACTACGGCAAGACCTGGGCGTTTGCCGAATTCACCTTCAACTCCGAGCAGCTGTACTCCAACATCAGCTACGTCGACCTGATCACGGCCCTGCCCATCGGGATCAAGTTGGAGGGCGACGCCACGCACACCGTCGCTCCGTTCCCCGACGGCGCCGTCGACAAGATCGCCTCGGATCTCGCGGCGCAGGCCGCCAAGGACGGGCAGCCCTGGGACAAGCTCGCCATCAAGGGCGAGGACGGCAAGGTGCTGCGCGTGATCTCCCCGCAGAACCTCATGGCGCCGTACTTCGACAAGCCGGACGAGATGCCGTTCCGCGACCTGTGGGGCTCCTACGTCGACAAGGTGTGGGAGAAGTACGCCTCGACCGACCTGAAGATCGACCTGCAAGGCGGGCGCGGCGTCTTCACCGGCCGCGTCAGCGGCGACACCCTCACCTTCAACGGCGGACACACGTTCTCCAAGCCCGCCTCGAAGGACATCTTCACCTGCAACCACGGGCCCTTCGCCAACAACCCGGACGACTCCGACGACAAGAAGGGCATCTTGTCCCGCCTCGCCGCCGGGTTCAACCGCAGCGTCATGCTCACGCACGCCGAGCAGCCCAACGGCCTGACGTCCGCGGACTACTACCAGGACGCCACGACCAACCACTGGTCGCGCATCGTCCACGCCAACTCGCCCATCGGCTACGCCTTCCCGTACGACGACGTACAGGCCGAAGGGCAGCCGGACGTGTCCGGCGCGGCACACGACGGCAATCCGCGCCGGTTCACGGTGAGCGTGGGTTCGTAATGGTGAGCGCGGGTTCGTAACTCCCCTTACGAGACCCGCCACTTGGTGGCGTCCTCGCGGATCAGGTCGGCCGCCCGTTCCGCGAGGGCGACCGTCGGCGCGTGCGTGTGGCCGCGGGTGATGCGCGGCATGACGGAGGCGTCGACGACGCGCAGGCCCTCGGTGCCGCGCACGCGCAGGCGGGGGTCGGTGACCGAGCCCTCGTCGGAGCCCATCCGGCAGGTGCCGACCGGGTGGTACAGGGTCTCGGCGGTCGCGCGCACCGAGCGGGTGAGCGTCTCGTCGTCGACGACGCCTGGGTAGCCGCCCATCGGTTCGGTGTGGTGCGCGGCGAGGACGCTCTGGGCGAGCAGTTCCTCGGCGCGGCGGACGCCGGCGACGAGCGTGCGCACATCCTCGTCGTGAGCCAGGTAGTCCGGGTCGATGCGCGGCTTCCCGTCGGGTCCGCCCGGGGTGATCCGGCCCTCGCTCTTGGGCTGGAGCAGGATCACGCCGAGGGTCAGGCCGTGCTCGGTCGGCTCCTCCAGGCCATGGTTCACGAACGGCACCGGCGCGTAGATCAACTCGATGTCAGGGGCGGCGAGTTCGGGCTTGGTGGACAGGAAGGCGACTGCCTCGCCGACGTTCGAGGTGAGCGGTCCGCGCCCGCCGAGCAGGAACCGGGCGATGTTGGCGGGCGAGTCGGCGCCGGTGAGCGAGATGGGCTTCGCGGCGCGGACGTTCAGCGCGTACATCAGGTGGTCCTGCAAGTGCCGGCCGACGTCGGGCGAGGCGACGAACGTGTCGATGCCCGCCTCCGCGAGGGTCTCCGGGTCGCCGATGCCCGCCTGTTGCAGCAGCTGCGGCGAGTTGACGGCGCCCGCGGAGAGGATGACCTCGCGGCTGGCACGCAGGGTGCCCGCGGGTATCCCGGAGGCGACGACGCCGGCGGCGCGGGTGCCGTCGAAGTCGATGCGGGTGACGCGGGCGCCCGTGTAGACGTCGAGGTTGGGGCGGCGCGCGGCGGGCTTGAGGTAGCCGTCGGCGGCGCTCCAGCGGCGACCTCGGTACTGGTTGAGGGGCGTGAGGGCGAAGCCGGAGTGGTCGGCCTGGTTCAACTCGTCGAGTTCGCGCAGGCCTTGGGCGCGGCAGGCGTCGAGGAACGCGGCCGTGGTCGGGTTCGGGTGGCGCGGCGGCGAGATGTGCAGCGGTCCCGCCGTGCCGTATACGGAGTCCTCCCGCGAGGCACCCTGCCACCGCTCGGCGCGCTGGAAGTAGCGCACGAACTCGTCGTACGACCACGGGGATCCGGCGGCCTCGCCCCAGGCGTCGTAGTCGGCACGGTGGCCGCGCACCCACATCATGGCGTTGATGGCGGAGGAGCCGCCGAGCGTGTGGCCGCGCGGCCAGTACAACTCCCGGTCGTCCAGGGCGATTTGCTTCGACGTCAAGTAGTCCCAGTCGTACGACGTCTTGAACAGCTTCGGGAACGCGGCCGGGATCCTGATCTCGGTCTTGCGGTCGGGCGGCCCGGACTCGACGAGGGCGACCTTGACGGAAGGGTCCTCGGAGAGCCGCGCGGCCAGCACGCAGCCGGCGGATCCGGCCCCGACGATGACGTAGTCGTACGTACGGTCCTTGCTCAACGCGGCTCCCTCGACGGTCAGTGCCTGTGCAGGTGGCACCGATGCTCTACTCCCCGGTAAGCGCTGTCCAGAGCCGGTTGTGCGGGATGAGCGAGGATCGCGTCACGGGGCGGTCACGTTCCGCGGCCACGCACGCGCCGCGCCTCCGCCCCGCTCCGTCGCGGCCGGCTCAGTGGTGCGGCACGTCGTACGGCGGGATCGTCCCGTCCGCCTTCTTCACCAGGAACAGGCCCGCCATCCCCATGTCCGAGTGACTCTGGACATGGCAGTGGTACATCCACGCCCCGGCCCCGACGCCCTCGCCCGCGACGATCTGGAACCCGAAGGAGTCGGCGGGGCCGCAGATCTTGTTGTCGAGTACCTGAGTCGGGTCGTCGGGGCCCGTGAGCATGCCTGTGCGGTTGTCCGCCCAGCGATGACCGTGCATGTGGAACGTGTGGTAGTACTCGCCGTGAGTGATCATCACGATCTCGACGCGATCACCCACCGTCGCCTCGAAGTTGGGCGCTTCGTGGGCCGCCTTGTTGTTGATCGTCATGTCGTTGAAGACGATCGTGAACGTCTTGCCGGGGTCGGGCAGGATGTCGCCTTTGCGGCGCACGATCACCGGACCGTACAGGCCCTTCCTGATCCCGCCCGTGCCGTGATCCGTGCCCACGACATGGTCGTGGTAGTGCCAGTAGCCCGCGGTCCCGGCCCGCCAGGTGCCGTCCTTCCTGCGGCCCGGGGCGTGCGTGCGCCAGGTGTAGGTGCGGGTGCCGCCGGGTTCGACGTGGCTGCGGTTCATTCGCGTGCCGTCGCTGGAGATCTCGTAGTCCATGCCGTGCACGTGCAGACTCGCGTCGACGTCCGTGAGGTTGTGGAACTCGATGTGCGCCGTGTCGCCCTCGTTGAGTTCGATCAGTGGGCCGGGGACGGACGCCTTGCCCCTCTCCAAGCCGTAGCCGAGCGAGCCGTCCGCGAGCTCCTCCGCATACATCGTGAAGCGTCTGACCTCGCCGCCCGCGGGCGCGGTGCGCGGCGGGGTGTCCGCCCCGGCAGCCGGTCCCGCCGACGCTCCGATGGACAACGATGTCACCCCAGCCGTCGCGGCCACGGCGCCGCCGATCAGCATGCGCCGGCTCACAGCACGCCTGTCCTTTTCACTCGCCCGCGTCGACGCTTCGCAAGGTCTGTCGTGCTCGGTCACGGCCAACTCCCCACCCTCGTAAGGATTTTCACGTCGCGCAGGGCACGGTAACCACATGATCTTCGTTTATCCACACTCAGGACAAAGTTTGCGTCATACCGGTCATAGCTCTTGGCGGACCGCGAAAAGAGGTCTAGCTTCCACCGCGCTGTTGCTGTGTCCGACGAGGGGTAGGTGAACACATGCGTCACTCGACGCATCAAAAGCCGTTGCCCGTACGAGAGTTCAGAGCGAGCCGGAGCAGACGCACCCGCGTCCTTGCGACCGGTGTCGTCGCGGGAGCCGTGGCCGCCGGGCTGCTGAGCGGTCCCGCCGCGAGCGCGCGGCCGGCACCGGAGCCGTCCGCGACAACGATGTCCATCAAGTCGCCGCCTGGCGGCGCGAATGTGCGGGTCCTGGTGTTCTACGGGTCCGCGGCCGACGGCGACGAGTCGCCCACGGTCAACGCGGGCATCGAGGCGATCGAGAAGATCGGCCGGTCGGGGCCCGAGGCCCAGCGGTTCACGATCACGGCGACGGACGACGCCTCCGTGTTCACGAACGCCACCAAGCTGGGCAGGTTCAATTCGGTCGTCTTCCTGACCGGCGGGGGCGACGTCCTCGACCCCGATCAGGAGGCCGGGGTCGAGGCGTACATGGAGGCGGGCGGCGGTTTCGTCGGCGTCCATGACGCGGCCCGCGCCGAGCCGTACTCGGACTGGTTCACCGGTCTGATCGGGGCCCGGCCCGCAGCGTCGTCGCCAACTGCCGCGCAGCGCGCGACAGTTGAGGTCGGCGACCGCCAGAACCCGGCGACGAAGGACCTGCCGGTGCAGTGGAAGCGCGCCGACAAGTGGCTGAACTGGGCGGCGAACCCGTCCGGAGACGTGCACACGGTCGCGCGGGTCAACGAGACCACGTACAAGCCGGGCGAGGGCGCCAACGGCGCCGACCACCCGGTGAGTTGGTGCCGCGACTACGACGGAGGGCGGTCCTTCTACACCGGCATGGGCGGCACCGTCGCCTCGTACGACGAGACGGACTTCCGCGACCATCTGCGCGGGGCGCTGCTGTGGACGACGCGCATCGTGCGCGCCGACTGCAAGGCCGCCATCGACGCCAACTACAAGGCGGAGCGGCTGACCCAGGCCAATCAGCCCGGCCAGAACGACCAGATCGGCGAGCCGCACGGGCTCGTCACCGCTCCCGACGGGCGCGTGCTCTACATCGGGCGCGGCGGCGCGGACTCGTCCCAGCCGGTCATCACCGACTGGAACAACCCCGACGTCGGCAAGGGCAAGGGCCAGATCCACGTCTACGACCCGAAGACCAAGAAGGCGACTCTCGCAGGAGAGTTGAGCATCTTCGGCAACAAGGGCGGCGGGGACGAGCTGGTCAAGGTCGAGGAGGGGCTGCTCGGCATCGAGCTGGACCCGAAGTTCGAGCAGAACGGGTACGTGTACCTGCACTACACGCCGCACTCGGGCCTCGACCGCGACAAGCAGATGGCCGAACGCCAGGTCTCCCGCTTCACGCTCGACCTGGCCACGAACAAGCTGGATCTGAGCAGCGAGAAGGTGCTGCTCAAGTGGCCGGTACAGGTGCACAGTTGCTGCCACGCCGGTGGCGGGATGGCCTGGGACTCCAAGGGGAACCTGTACATCGCGACCGGTGACAACAACTCCTCGCAGTTCAGCGACGGTTACTCGGGCAACAACCCTGAGCCGAACTACAAGGGCGTCTCGTTCGCCGACGCGCGCCGCACCGCAGGCAACACGAACAACCTGAACGGCAAGATCCTGCGCATCCACCCGGAGACCGACGGGACGTACACCCTGCCGGAGGGAAACCTCTTCACCGGCAAGGAGACGGCCGAGGGCGGCGGGAAGACACGCGGCGAGATCTATGTGATGGGCGTGCGCAACCCGGCGCGCATCTCGATCGACAAGAAGACAGACACCCTGTACGCGGGGTGGGTCGGACCCGACTCGGGCGAGCCGTCCACGACATGGGGCCCGGCCAAGTACGACCAGTTCGCCGTCATCACCAAGCCGAGCAACCGCGGCTGGCCGTACTGCATGGGCAACAAGCAGCCCTACCGCGACCGCAACCTGCCGGACCCGACGAAGCCGCTGGGCTGGTACGACTGCGACCACCCGAAGAACGAGTCCCCGAACAACAACGGCCTCGTCAACCTGCCGCCGGTGACCGGGAACAACATCTGGTACTCGCCGCAGGGCGGGGCGCCGGACTTCCCGCGCGACGCCAACGGCGTGCCCTCGTACAAGAACGAGGAGGCCACGTACCTGCTTCCGTGGCTCAAGGGCGGCGGCCAGGCCGCGATGGACGGGCCCGTCTACCGCTACGACGCGTCGATCCCGAACGCGGACAAGTGGCCGAGCTACTGGGACGGCAAGTGGTTCGTCGGTGACTTCTACGACTCCGACCAGCCGCGCAACGCGGTCCTCACCGACCCGAAGACGCACGGCGACGGATCGATTCCGGTCCACTCGGAGTCGTTGAAGAAGATCATTCCGATCGGCAACGACGGCATCAAGAACCTCATGGACTGGAAGTTCGGTCCCGACGGTGCGCTGTACGTCCTCGACTATGGGCGCGGCTTCTTCACCTCCGACGCCAAGTCTGCGCTGTGGAAGGTCACTTACACCGGCGGCGAGGCGACCCCGGCGGCCGCCTCGCTGGCCAGGAAGGGCTGATCACATGCGATCCACGCGACTGATGCGCCCCGTACGCTCCTTGCGCTCCTTGCGCAGACACAGATTCCTGACCGTGCTGCTCGCCGCGATGCTGATGTGTCTCGGCCTCGGCACACTGCCCGCCGCGACCGCGGCCCCCGCGCCCGAGGCGGCCGACCAGGTGCTGACCTGGACGGCCGGCGACGACATCACGAAGTACACGTCGGCGCCTGAGACGGCGGTCGCCGGCAAGGCGACGATCGTCTTCGAGAACAGCACGGCGACCGGCAACACCACGGGGATGCCGCACACGTTGACATTCGACGTGTCGGACCCCGAGTACAACAACGACGTGCCGCTGAACATCCTGGCCAACCCGAACGACGACATGGGCGGCAAGCACACGGCCGAGGTCACCCTCTCCCCCGGCACGTACCGCTATCACTGCACGATCCCCGGGCACACCAGCATGACGGGGGTCCTGACGGTGACGGACGGGGGTGGCGGTGACGACACGACCGCTCCGGAGACCTCGGCGAAGGCCGAGGGGCAGACCAACGCCGACGGCGCGTTCGTCGGGTCCGCGTCCGTCTCGGTCACCGCGACCGACGCGGGTTCGGGCGTCGACAAGGTCGAGTACGCGCTCGACGGCGGCGCCTACACGCCGTACACGGCGCCGGTCGTCGTCGACCAGGTCGGCGCGCACACCGTGAAGTACAAGGCGACCGACAAGGCGGGCAACGCCGCCGCCGAGAAGTCGCTCGACTTCACGGTGGTCGCGCCGCCGACGGACGACAAGACGCCGCCGGAGACCTCGGCGACGGTGACCGGCGACAAGGACGACGCCGGTGGTTACGTCGGCATGGCCACGGTGACGGTCTCCGCGTCGGACACCGGATCCGGGGTCAACACCATCGAGTACGCGGTCGGCGCCGACGGCGCCTGGCAGCCGTACACCGCCCCGGTCATGTTCCACGACCCGGACACGTACACGGTGCGCTACCGGGCCGCGGACAAGGCGGGCAACGCAGCCGCCGAGAAATCCGTCGACTTCACAGTCGTGGCACCGCCCGTGAAGGACACGACGCCTCCGACGGTGTCGCTGGCGGTCGGCGGGGACAAGAACTCCGACGGCGCGTACATCAACAACGCGAAGCTGACGGTGACGGCGACCGACGACATGTCGGGCGTCGACAAGGTCGAGTACTCGCTCGACGGCGGGCCCTATCTCGCGTACACCGCCCCCGTGGTGGTGGACCGGGTCGGCGCGCACTCCGTGGCGTACCGGGCGAGCGACAAGGCGGGCAACGCCGCCGCGGCGCAGACGTTCGTGTTCGCGGTGGCCTCGGGCGGCGGCGTTCCGGCGCCCAACTGCCCGGAGCTGGACGAGCGTTCCACCGTCTTCATCGGCACGACGGACACCGGCATCCCGAACCGGGTCACCAACAACCGGTGCCGCGTCGGCGAGTTGATCGAGGACGAGAAGGAGTGGACGTCGCACGCGCTGTTCGTGAAGCACGTGAAGACGGTCACCGACAAGCTCCTCAAGGAAGGCGTCGTCGACCAGCGCGAGTACAACAAGATCAACAAGGCGGCGCGGCAGTCCCCGATCGGCACGCCGGGCCAGACCGACGGCTACAAGAAGATCCTGGACGGCACGCAGGAGCAGTTCGCCAAGTGGGAGCAGGTCGGCGGCGGCAAGTTCGCGCTGAACGCCGACGGTTCGATCACCAGCAGCACATCCGTCGACGGCATGGGCATGCTGTGGTTCCCGCAGCGCAAGTACGGCGACTTCTCGCTGAAACTCCAGTGGCGTGACGACGCGCCGGGCACGGGCAACGCCAACGGCGGCGCCTTCGTCCGCTTCCCGTGGGTGCACGACAACCCCGAGGAGCCGAACCCGGAGTGGGTCGCCATCAAGTACGGGCACGAGATCCAGATGCTCGACAAGCCCGATGGCGACATGTACAAGACCGGTTCGATCTACGGCTTCGACCGGGTCGGCCTCGCGGGCGCGGGCGTCACCCAGAAGGGCACCTGGAACGACTACGAGATCAAGGTGGTGGACCAGCACTACTCGGTCTACCGCAACGGTGTGCTGATCAATGAGTTCGACAACACCGGTGGCCAGGTCTTCGAACCCCCGCGGGGCGACGACCCGGGCACGGACGGCCGTCGGTACTCCGAGGGCTACGTCGGGCTCCAGGTGCACAGCACCACGGACGTCATCTCGTACCGGGACGTGCGCGTGAAGGAGCTCTGAGCCTGCCTGTATTTCAGTGGGTCGAGCCAGGTCCGGCCTCGTGCCGGGCCCGGCTCGGCTGCACCCGCTTGGGCTCGCCCGGCATCTTCGGGTACTCGGGCGGGTACGGTAGGTCGCCCAGGCCCCGGTCCTTCTCGTCGCGCCCGGCCAGCTCCAGGAGGGCGTCGAGGGAGAACCTCTCCTTGTCCATGTCGGCGTGTACGTCGCCGAGTTCGGCGTACCGCTTCGGCATGGTGACGATGTCGAAGTCGCGGGGCAGCGCGTCGCCCACCTCGTCCCAGGTGAGCGGGGCCGAGACGGGCGCGTGCGGGCGGGCGCGCACCGAGTACGCGGAGGCGATGGTGCGGTCGCGGGCGGTCTGGTTGTAGTCGACGAAGATGCGCTCGCCGCGCTCCTCCTTCCACCACGCCGTGGTGACGAACTCCGGCATCCTGCGCTCCAGTTCGCGGCCGCAGGCGATCGCGGCGCGGCGCACCTCGGTGAACGTCCAGCGCGGTTCGATGGGGACGAAGACGTGCAGTCCACGACCGCCGGAGGTCTTGGGCCAGCCGCTCAGGCCACCGAAGTCATGCAGGACAGCGCGGAGTTCGCGTGCCGCGTGCACCGCGTCCGCGTAGTCGGTGCCGGGCTGCGGGTCGAGGTCGATACGCAGTTCGTCGGGGTGGTCGGGGTCGGCGCGCCGCACCGGCCAGGGGTGGAAGGTGAGGGTGCCGTACTGGGCGGCCCAGATCACCGCGGCGACCTCCGTCGGGCACATCTCGTCGGCGGTGCGACCCGAGGGGAAGGTGATCGTGGCGGTGGGGATCCAGTCGGGCAGGTTCTTCGGCGCGCGCTTCTGGTAGAAGGACTCGCCGGTCACACCCTCGGGGTAGCGCTCAAGGGTGGTGGGCCGGTCGCGCAGGGCGCGCAGGATGCCGTCGCCGACCGCGAGGAAGTAGTTCGCGAGGTCGAGCTTGGTGTAGGTCACCTTCCCGCCGTCGGGGAAGAACACCTTGTCGGGGCTGGACAGCCGCACCGTCCGACCGCCCGCTTCCAGTTCCACTGCCGCACCCTTGCCGCCCATGCGCTCACGCTAGGCCGAAAGGAAGAAACACGCATACCGGGCGATAGAGCGATGTAGAGGCCAGAATCGGGACATGGATCTTCCCGTGATGCCACCGGTCAAGCCGATGCTCGCCAAGTCCGCCGCCAGGATCCCCGCCGGGATGCACTACGAGGCGAAGTGGGACGGCTTCCGGGCGATCGTGTTCAGGGACGGTCCCGAGATCGAGCTCACGAGTCGTACCACCAAGTCGCTGACCAGGTACTTTCCCGAGCTGGTCGCGGCGCTCGCCGAGCGGCTCCCGGAGCGCTGCGTGCTCGACGGGGAGATCGTGATCGCGCGGAACGGACGGCTCGACTTCGACGCGCTCACCGAGCGGATCCACCCGGCGGCCTCGCGGGTGAAGACGCTGTCCGAGCGCACGCCCGCCTCTTTCGTGGCCTTCGACGTCCTGGCGCTCGGCTCCGAGTCCACGGTCGAGCTGCCGCTGTCCGACCGCAGACCGCTCCTGGAACAGGCCCTCGCGGACGCCTCGGCCCCGCTGCACCTGGCGCCGGCGACCACCGACGCGGAGCTCGCCCAGGTCTGGTTCGAGCAGTACGAAGGCGCGGGCCTCGACGGCGTCGTCGCCAAGCCGCTCACCCTGCGCTACCGACAGGACGAACGCGTCATGCTCAAGATCAAGCACGAGCGGACCGCGGACTGCGTGGTCGCCGGCTACCGCCTCCACAAGAGCGGCCCGGTCGTCGGCTCCCTGCTCCTCGGCCTGTACGACGACGAGGGCACTCTGCAGCACGTCGGGGTGTGCGCGGCCTTCACGATGAAGCGCCGTACGGAGCTGGTGGCCGAGCTGGAACCGTTGCGCATGGAGCTGCCCGCCGAGGGTCACCCGTGGGCGGCGTGGACCGACGAGGCGGCGCACGAGGGCCGGCGGATGCCGGGTGCGACCAGCCGCTGGACCGGCAAGAAGGACCTCTCCTGGATCCCGCTGCACCCCGAACTGGTGGCCGAGGTGGCGTACGAGCACATGGAGAACGGCGCCCGTTTCCGCCACACGGCCCGCTTCCGCCGCTGGCGGCCGGACCGCACACCGGAGACCTGTACGTACGCGCAGCTGGAGGAGCCGGTGAAGTTCGACCTGGCGGATGTGCTGCGCTGAGCACGGGGTGAACCGGGCGTGCCCGTGGGTATCCAAGGGGCGTGGACGAGATGCGCAGGCGTGCGGTCGTGGTGGGGGCTCTCGGTGTGTTCGCCTCGGCGTGCACGGCGAATCGGCTGCCCGGGGGCGGGAGTTCGGCGTCGGCGCGGGCGCCGCTGCTCGCCGTGAAGGTCGACAACGTGGGGGCGGCGCGACCACAGACCGGGCTCGACGAGGCGGACCTCGTGTACGTGGAACAGGTCGAGGCCGGGCTGAGCCGGCTGATGGCGGTGTTCGGCTCGCGGCTGCCCGCTGTGGTCGGACCGGTGCGCAGCGCCCGCGAGACCGACCTCGAACTGCTTCGCCAGTTCGACCGGCCGACGCTCGCGTACTCCGGGGCGCAGAGCGCGCTGCGGCCCTCCATCGACGCGGCGCCGCTGCGGGCGGCGGCGCCGGGCGAGGCGGGTGGCGCGTACTACCGGGGGGCGGACAGGCCGGCGCCGCACAACCTGTACCTGCGGCCTGCGAAGCTGGGCAATCCCGCGGCCGGGGTGCACGCCGGGAAGGCGGCCGGGTTCGAGTTCGCCGAGCGGGCGCCGAAGGGTGGGCGCGGCGAGGCGGAGCACACGGTGCGCTTTCCTGCCGCGCGCTTCACCTTCAACTGGTCGGCCGGGGAGGGTCGTTGGCTCGTGAGCATGGACGGACGCGCGGCGACGACCGCCTCCGGCATACGGCTCGGCGCGCCGACGGTCGTCGTGCAGTACGTCGACGTGGCGTCGTCCCGCTTCCACGATCGGTCGGGCAATACGTCGCCGCGGTCGCGCACGGTGGGGGATGGGCGGGCCGTGGTGCTGCGGGACGGTCGCGCGTACGACGCGCGCTGGCGCCGTCCGTCCGCCGCCGTCGGCACGACGTTCACGACGTCGGACGCCACCACCGCCCTACCGTTCGCACCGGGCCCGGTATGGCTGGTGCTGGCCCCCCGCTAACCCGCCCACGGGGCTCCGCCCCGGACCCCGCGCCTCAAACGCCGGCGGGGCTGGAAAGATCGGGGCTCTGCCCCGGACCCCGCTGCTCAATCGCCG
>NZ_JBEOVM010000063.1:0-38744 GCF_040295505.1 Streptomyces sp. NPDC002790
AAGCTGATCGTCGACGTCGAGACCAAGCAGGCGATGCGTCCGCGTGACGCCATGGCCTCCGCCGGTAAGACGCTGGTCGAGCTGTTCGGTCTCGCCCGCGAGCTGAACATCGACGCCGAGGGCATCGAGATGGGCGCGTCGCCCGTCGACGAGGCGCTCGCCGCCGACCTGATCCTGCCGATCGAGGAGCTCGACCTCACCGTCCGCTCGTACAACTGCCTGAAGCGCGAGGGAGTCCACTCCGTGGGCGAGCTCGTGGGCCGTTCCGAGGCCGACCTGCTCGACATCCGCAACTTCGGTTCGAAGTCGATCGACGAGGTCAAGGCGAAGCTGGCCGGCATGGGCCTGGGCCTGAAGGACAGCCCGCCCGGATTCGACCCGACCGCCGCCGCGGATGCCTTCGGCGCCGACGACGGCGCGGACGCCAGGTTCATCGAAACAGAGCAGTACTGAGCCACGCGCCGCAGCCGCATCTGCCCCTACCGCCGCCCCATGGGTCGCCGCAGTCCGAGGACTCGGCGCCATGGGGCGGTTGGGGTGCTGGGAGCGTAGCGGTCAGGGCTTCGTCAGCGTGACCTGGTCGGTCTGTGCCGACGACTCGGGGGTGGACGAGGCGACCACGTCGGAGTGGCGGGCGCCGCGGTCCATGAGGCCTCCCGCGAAGGCCAGGCCGAGGCCGGCGACGGCGAGTGCCGCGCCCACCAGGGCGGGGGAGGTCCAGCCCCAGCCCGCCGAGATGGCCTGGCCGCCGAGCCAGGCGCCGCCCGCGTTGGCGAGGTTGAAGGCGGAGTGGTTGGAGGCCGCCGCCATGGTCGGCGCCGCGTCCGCCTTGGCCATCAGCAGCATCTGCACGGGCGTCGTGATGAGGGAGCCGAGCGCTCCGACGAGGGCGATGACGATCAGCGCGGGCACCGTGCTGTGGACCGCGAAGTAGAACGCCACGAGCGCCGCCGCGAGCAGGGCGAGTCCCGCGTACAGCGTGGGCCGCAGGGCGCGGTCGGTGAGCGGGCCCGCGAGCAACGTGCCGAGCGTCATGCCGACGCCGTAGAGCGCGAGGACCAAGGTCGTCGAGGAGTCGGAGATGCCCGTGACGTTCGTCAGCATGGGCACCAGGTAGCTGTAGACGGCGAAGAATCCGCCGAAGCCCACCACGGCCGTGGCCAGGCCGATCACGACCTGCCGGTTGCCCATCGCCCGCAGCTCGTGCCGGATCCCGGTCTGTCCGCCGCGCGGCTGGTGCGGGACGAAGAGGGCGAGCGCCGCGAGGGCGACACCACCGATGACGGCGACCGCCCAGTAGGCGGAGCGCCACCCCAGGTGCTGGCCGAGGGCCGTGCTCGCGGGGACGCCGACGATGTTCGCGACGGTGAGGCCGAGGAACATCTTCGAGACGGCGCGGGCCGCCCGGTCGGGCGTGACGAGCCGGGACGCGACGACGGCGCCCACACCGAACAGCGCGCCGTGCGGCAGACCGGCGAGGAAGCGCGCGGCGAAGAGCAGGCCGAAGTTCGGGGCGAGCGCCGACGCGACGTTGCCGATCACGAAGAGGCCGGACAGGAGCAGCAGCAGCCGCTTGTGGGGGATGCGCGCGCCGATGCCCGTCAGGACGGGGGCGCCGACGACGACACCGAGCGCGTACGCGGAGACGAGGTTGCCGGCGTGCGGCACCGACACGCCGATGCCGTCGGCGATCTGGGGCAGCAGCCCCATCGTGGCGAACTCGGTGGTGCCGATGCCGAACGCGACAACGGCCAGGGCCAGCAGGGCCAGCATGGTGCGGGGAGCCTTTCGAAGAACGGGAGGCCGGTCCCTGGGACAGAGATCGGCCGACAACCGTGCAGCAGCGGGACAGACCCGCGAATTCCGCGTTCGACCCACACGTCGCCGTGACCTCCGTCACCCGCGCCCGCGTGCCGTGTACGGGCGTGGTCGGTCTTGATCCTTGAAGGTGGCCGTACGAAGGTGGGGCGGCGGGCACGTCGGGGAGCGGCCCCGCCGTGCGCCACGGCCCAAGGAGGACCAGCGTGCGGCGCGACCACTGGATACGACAGATCCGCCGGCTCGACCCCGACACCGACTACCACGAGATCTACGGCATCAGCTCGTCGTACGAATTCCCCTGGGACACCGTGCAGGCCCTGGGGTTCGCCCTCTACCGGACGTACGCGGTGCCGAGCATCGGTCAACTCCTGAACCGCACCGGCGAGTTCACCGAACGCCCGCAGAAGCGGTACGACGACACGGTGCTCATCCTCGACGCGGTCGGCGAGCACGGTCCCGACACGGGGGAGGGGCGCGAGGCGGTGCGCCGGATGAACCGGATGCACGGCGCGTACGACATCTCCAATGACGACTACCGCTACGTCCTGTCGACCTTCGTCGTCGTGCCCAAGCGCTGGATGGACGCCTACGCGTGGCGGCCGTACTCGCGCCACGAGGTGCGCGCGGCGACCAATTACTACCGGGACCTCGGCCGGCGCATGAACATCAAGGGCATCCCGGAGACGTACGAGGAGTTCGAGCGGCTCATGGACGACTACGAGCGGCGGCACTTCGCGTACGACGCGGGCGGGCACGCGGTGTCGGAGGCGACGCTCGACCTGATGGCGTCCTGGTATCCGGGCCCGGTCGGCGCTGCCGTGCGCCGGGCCTCCGTCTGTCTGATGGACCCTCCGCTGCGTGCCGCGTTCGGCTACAAGGACCCGAAGCCGGCCACCGAACGGGTGGTGCGCGGCGGGCTCAGGATGCGCGGCCGGCTCGTCGGCCTGCTCCCGGCGCGGAGCACGCCGCGGCACGGCCGGGACAGCAGCACCGTGCGCGGCTATCCGAACGGGTATCGAATCGCCGACCTCGGCACGTTCCCCGGCCGGTGACAGAAGCTGGACGCGCGTAGAGCCCCTCTTGCCAAGCCCCCACGGGAGGTCCACGATTGTCCCTTCCAAATGAGGGGCTTCCCATGGACTTTGGACTTGTCCTGCAGACCGACCCGCCGGCGTCCGCGGTCGTGGACCTGATGAAACGCGCCGAGCGCTCCGGCTTCACGTACGGGTGGACCTTCGACTCGTGTGTGCTGTGGCAGGAGCCGTTCGTCATCTACAGCCGGATCCTCGCGGAGACCGAGCGGCTGACGATCGGTCCGATGGTCACCAACCCGGGCACGCGCACCTGGGAGGTGACCGCCTCGACGTTCGCGACGCTCAACGACATGTACGGAAACCGCACCGTGTGCGGCATCGGGCGCGGCGACTCCGCGATGCGGGTCGCAGGCCGCAAGCCGAACACGCTCGCGCGGATCAGCGACGCGATGAAGGTGATCCGCGCGCTGGGACGGGGCGAGGAGGCCGACCTCGGTGGCGGCTCACTCGTCCGCTTCCCCTGGGTGCGCGAGGGCGCCGAACTCCCGGTCTGGATGGCGGCGTACGGGCCCAAGGCGCTCAAGATGGCCGGTGAGGAGGCCGACGGGTTCATCCTCCAGCTCGCCGACCCGTTCCTCACCGAGTGGATGGTGAAGGCCGTGCGGGACGCGGCGATCGCGGCGGGCCGCGACCCCTCCGCGGTGAAGATCTGCGTCGCCGCGCCCGCCTACGTCACGGCCGACGACTCGCCGGAGGCGCTCGCCCACGCGCGCGAGCAGTGCCGCTGGTTCGGCGGCATGGTCGGCAACCACGTGGCCGACCTGGTGGAAAAGTACGGCGCGCACTCCGGCATGGTCCCCGACGCGCTGACGGAGTACATCAAGGCGCGCGAGGGGTACGACTACGCGCATCACGGCCGCTCGGGAAACCCGGACACGGCGTTCGTGCCCGACGAGATCGTGGACCGCTTCTGTCTGCTCGGCCCGCCCGCCGCGCACATCGAAAAGCTGCGTGAGCTAAGGGAGTTGGGCGTCGATCAGTTCGCCCTGTACGACATGCACGACGCGAAGGAGGCGGTGATCGACGCGTACGGCAGGGACGTGATCCCCGCGGTCAACGCGATCAACCAATAAGGCACGGCGCAACACCCGTACAAGGCAAGGCAGTTGACGGCACCGCACCCGCACGGCCGCTGTTCCCGTCTCCCTCCGCAGAGTCTCCCTCCGCAGAACGGACTGCCCATGACCGACACCGCCCCGAGAGCGCCGCTGCCCGCGGTGGAGCTCGCCGCCGACGCCTATCCGGCCGACAGCCGCTACGCAAATGAGGACCTGCGCCCCGTCCCGCTCGCCGACCGCCGCTGGACCACGTACAACTTCGTGGCCCTGTGGATCGGGATGGCGCACTGCATCCCGTCGTGGACGCTCGCGTCTGGGCTCGTCGCCCTGGGCATGGACTGGAAACAGGCGGTCCTCACGATCGCCCTCGCGAACGTCATCGTCCTGCTCCCCATGCTGCTGACCGGGCACGCGGGACCCAAGTACGGCATTCCCTTCCCGGTCCTGGCGCGGGCCGGCTTCGGTGTCCGCGGCGCCAATCTGCCCGCGCTGGTGCGGGCGGCGGTGGCCTGCTGCTGGTTCGGCATCCAGACGTGGATCGGCGGCCAGGGCATCTTCGTCCTCCTCGGGAAGATCTTCGGAGGGTGGACGGGAGCGGCCGAGGTCGGCGGCTATCCGTGGACCCTGTGGCTCTGCTTCTTCCTCTTCTGGATCCTCGAACTCGCCATCATCTACCGGGGGATGGAGACGCTGCGCCGCTTCGAGAACTGGGCGGCGCCCTTCGTGCTCGTCGGCGCGGTGGTGCTGCTGGTGTGGATCGCGAACAAGGCGGGCGGCTTCGGCCCGCTGCTGGACGAGCCGTCGAAGGTCGGCTGGGGCCCGGACTTCTGGAAGATCTTCTTCCCCGGCCTGATGGGCATGATCGGCTTCTGGTCCACACTGTCGTTGAACATCCCGGACTTCACGCGCTTCGGGAAGGGGCAGCGGGCGCAGGTCTGGGGCCAGACGTTGGGCCTGCCGACGACCATGACCCTGTTCGCGCTGATGTCGGTCCTGGTGACGGCGGGCTCCGAACAGGTCTACGGGGCGCCCATCTGGGACCCGGTGGCGCTGGCCGCCAAGACGGACAGCGTGTTCGGCCTGCTCTTCGCGCTGATCACGGTCTTCGTGGCGACGATCTCGGTGAATGTCGCGGCCAACGTGGTCTCACCCGCGTACGACCTGGCGAACCTGGCGCCGAAGCTCATCAGCTTCCGGACGGGCGCGATCATCACGGGTGTGGTGGGCGTCCTGGTCATGCCATGGAAGCTGACGTCGACACCCGAGCTGTACATCTTCACGTGGCTCGGCGTGGTCGGGGGGCTGCTCGGCACCGTCGCGGGCATCCTCATCGCCGACTACTGGATCGTGCGGCGGACGGTGCTGCACCTCGCCGATCTGTATGTGCGGGACGGGCGTTACTGGTACCGCGGCGGCTGGAACTGGCGCGCCGTCCTCGCCTTCGCGGTCGGCGGCGTGCTGGCCGTCGGGGGCTCGTACTCGACGCTGAACGCGAAGGGCGAGAAGGCGGGTCCGTTCCCCGTGGACGGGCTGATCCCCTTCCTCAAACCGCTGGCCGACTACGGCTGGGCGGTGGGCCTCGCGGCGTCGCTCGTGCTCTACGTGGTGCTGATGGTGGGGCAGCGGAGGGACTGACTCGGATTCTGTGACCTCCGACTCATTGACGGACCCGCACTTCATCGGGTTTGGTATACCAAATCGGTAGTGCGGGTCCGACGTGTGTGCGGCTCACCAAGTGCCCAAATCGGGCGGCTAGTTCATCTGTGAGGAAACGGTGTTTTCTTCGCGTACGCCTATTGATTACCGCAAAACCGAGCCGTAGCGTCTTCCCGCCAAGAGGAAACGAGATTCCTCATCGCGGAAATTGTGGACCTCCAGGAGCGCGTCATGGCTGCCGTGCACGAACAGACCCCCACCGCCGGTGTCGAAGGACCCGCCCGCACGAGTCCGGGTCTCTACAGTCCCGATCTGGCCCCCACCAAGAAGGAGGGGCGCCGCTGGGGCGCGTACAACGTCTTCACGCTGTGGGGCAACGACGTGCACAGCCTGGGCAACTACGCCTTCGCCGTGGGCCTGTTCGCGCTCGGGCTCAGCGTCTGGCAGATCCTGATCGCCTTCGCGGTCGCCTCCGCCTTGCTCTTCGGACTCCTCACGCTCTCCGGCTACATGGGCCAGAAGACCGGCGTGCCGTTCCCCGTGATGAGCCGGATCGCCTTCGGCACCCGCGGGGCGCAGATCCCCGCCGCCGTGCGCGGGGCCGTCGCCATCGCCTGGTTCGGCATCCAGACGTATCTCGCCGCCGTCGTGCTCGGCGCCGTGGTCAAGAAGCTGGCGCCCGGCGCCGCCTCGCTCGACCACAACTCGATCCTGGGCCTGTCCACCCTCGGCTGGATCACCTTCCTGGCCCTCTGGGTCGTCCAGGTCGTCATCGTCAGCTACGGCATGGAACTCATCCGCAAGTACATGGCCTTCGCAGCGCCCACCATCCTCATCACGATGTGCGCGCTCGCCGCCTGGATCTTCGTCAAGGCGGACATGTCCATCGCGGTCTCCACCGGCTCCGCGCCCACCGGGCTCGACGCCTGGCGGCAGATCCTCGAGTCCGCCGCGCTGTGGGTCGTCATCTACGGCACCTTCGTCCTGAACTTCTGCGACTTCACCCGCTCCGCGAAGAGCCGCCGCGCCATCGTCGCGGGCAACCTGGTCGGCATCCCGCTCAACATGCTCTTCTTCGCCGGCATCGTCGTCGTGCTCTCCGGCGGCCAGTTCAAGATCAACGGTGCGGTCATCTCCGGCCCCGAGGACATCGTCGCGACCATCCCGAGCACGCCGCTGATGGTGCTCGCCTCCTTGGCCTTCATCGTCCTGACCATCGCGGTGAACCTGCTCGCGAACTTCGTCGCGCCCGTCTACACGCTGGTCAACCTGTTCCCGCGCAAGCTGAACTTCCGCAAGGCCGGCATCGTCAGCGCCGTCATCGGGCTCGTCATCCTGCCCTGGAACCTCTACAACAGCCCGACCGTCGTGAACTACTTCCTCGGCGGGCTCGGCGCCCTGCTCGGCCCCGCCTTCGGTGTCGTCATGGCCGACTACTGGCTCGTCCGCAAAACGCGGGTCAACGTCCCCGACCTCTACACCGACGCCGCCGACGGCGACTACCACTACCGGTCCGGGTTCCACCTGCGGGCCGTCGGCGCGTTCGGCCCGTCCGCCGCCGTCGCGGTCGTGATCGCCCTCGTCCCCGCGTTCAAGTCGCTCTCCGGATTCTCCTGGTTCATCGGCGCCGGACTCGCCGCGCTGCTCTACGTCGTCCTCGCGGACCGCAGCCGCACCGCGAACGACGTGGACGGCGAGGAGATCGCGGTGCCCGCCGCCTGACCCACCACCCGCACCACCAGCACCACGCGTACGAACTCAAGAAAGCTGTGACCCCGCCATGCGCATTCTCGTCTGCAACGTCAACACCACCGAGGACATGACAGAGAGCATCGGTGCGCAGGCCAGGGCCGTGGCCTCGCCGGGCACCGAGATCGTGCCGCTCACCCCGGCGTTCGGCCCCGACTCCTGCGAGGGCAACTACGAGAGCTACCTGGCCGCGATCGCCGTCATGGAGACGGTCCGCGCCCACCCGGAGCCCTTCGACGCCGTCGTGCAGGCGGGCTACGGCGAGCACGGCCGCGAGGGCCTCCAGGAACTCCTCGACGTGCCGGTCGTCGACATCACGGAGGCCGCGGCCAGTACGGCGATGTACCTCGGCCACAAGTACTCCGTGGTCACCACGCTCGACCGGGCCGTGCCGCTCATCGAGGACCGGCTCAAGCTGGCCGGGCTCACCGACCGCCTCGCCTCGGTGCGCGCCAGCGGGCTCGCCGTGCTCGACCTCGAACGGGATCCGGACGCCGCGGTCAAGGCCATCGTCGAGCAGTCCGCGCGGGCCGTGGAGGACGACCGGGCCGAGGTGATCTGCCTGGGGTGCGGCGGCATGGCGGGCCTCGCGGACGAGGTCGGGGCGCGTACCGGTGTGCCCGTCGTCGACGGTGTCGCGGCGGCCGTGACCGTGGCCGAGTCGCTCGTACGGATGGGCCTGAGCACGTCGAAGGTGCGTACGTACGCGCCGCCGCGCCCGAAGCGGTTCAAGAACTGGCCGCCGAACCAGGGCCGACCGAGCCAGGGCTGAGTCAGGAGTCCTTGCCGGAGGAGTCTTTGTCCGAGCCGAGGGAGGCCGCCGCTTCCCCGGCGGCCTTGCGGGCGCCCTTGATCACGGTGTCGTTCGACGGCGCGCCCTTCGACTCGAAGTCGCTGCCGTTGTAGGTGACGGTCAGCAGCATGTTCCCCGCGCGGACCGTCACGACGGACTCACGGGTGTCCTGCTTGTCCTTCGTCGTGAGCGAGCTCGTCACGCGCGCCTCGTCCCCGAGGCCCTTGAGCGGGCTGGTCCGCTTCTCGCCCTCCCCGGACGCGAACGCCTTCTTCGCCAGGTCGTCGGAGTCCTTCACCTCGAAGGAGACATCGAGCCAGCGGTAGTCGTACCCCTTCAGGGCGCTCCACGAGCAGCCGCGGCGGATCGACTCGTCGGTGGCCGACAGCTCCTTGCCCGCCGTCTTGGCGTCGGGCACGAGGGACGTGACCGTCGACTTGGGCAGCGACTCGCAAGGGGCCGGCGGCTTGGCGAAGGTCTTCGAGGCCACGGTCTTGCCGGGCCCGTCGGGCGAGGAGGACGACTGCGGCGCCGACTCCGAGCCCTTGCTCGCGGACTGCTCGGCCATGGGCCCGGAATAGGCCCAGCCCGCGCAGGCGAGCACGGCGACGGGCAGCAGGCGTGCGGTCAGGGTGACCGGGAGCGGGAGAGAACCCACGGCGTACGTCCCTTACGTCAGGGCGGGCGGGGGACGCCAGTCTCACATGAGTTGCTGTGTGCGGATACCGCCACTTCCGTCACCGCGACATCACACTGGGGCGTCGGGGGTGGTGGGTCCGTCGGATCGCCGGGGCGGACCGGTAGGATCCGCTCACGTTGTTGGAGGCCGCGAACACTGGGTTCGCCGAGGTGGTTGGGGGTCTGTGTGGTTGCTGGTCGTGTGGTGCGCTTCGACGGAGCGCGTGGTTATGGATTCATCGCGCCGGACGACGGCGGCGAGGACGTCTTCCTGCATGTGAACGATCTCCTGATCCCCGAGTCGTACATCCGCACGGGCCTCAAGGTCTCCTTCGACATCGAGGACGGCGACCGCGGGCCCAAGGCCTCTTCGGTGCAGCTCGCGGAGGGGGCCTCGGCTCCCGCGCCCGGCCGGCACGCGGCCGAGGGCGACGACGTGCTCTGCGACGTGCTGCGGGTCGACGAGTTCACGAACGAGGTCACAGAGCTGCTGCTGCGCTCGGCACCGACCCTGACGGGTGAACAGATCCTGGCCATCCGCCGGGAGTTGGTGCAGAGCGGCCGTAAGCACGGCTGGGTGGACAGCTGATCGGCCCGCCGCTCACCACGGGGTGTCCTCCGACACCTCGGCGGTGAGCACCGCCACCCCGGCGTCGACCAGATCGGCCGCGAGCAGGCGTTGGTCGCCGGGGTCGGCCCCGGCCTCCAGCAAGCGCTCCCGCTGCGCGAGCGTGTGCAGCAGCAGCCCGATGAAGAAGTCCCACCTGTTCTCCCTTACTCGGTCCGGGAGTTCGGGCATGCAGTGCGTGATCCGGGAGTGCAGGCGCAGCAGGCCGCGCGTCCACGGGTGCGCCCTGAGGTCGTTCGGAGCGATGCCCTCCACGTACATGGCGTTGACGACGAACCGCAGGAACCGGCTGGGCCGCCCGGGATCCTCCAGGCGCTCGACCATCGGGCGCACCAACACCCCGGTAAGTGCCCGGAGTTCCTTGCCGCGGCCCTGTGCGTCGATCGCCTCCAGTAGCTCCAGCTGGCGTGCCGTGGTGACGGTGAGCCGGTCCTCGTAGATCGCGTCGATCAGGCCCCGCTTCGTGCCGAAGTGGTAGGCGACCGCGGATGTGTTGCGCTGGCCGGCCGTCGCGGCGATCTCCCGAAGTGACGTGGCGTGGATGCCCTGTTCGGCGAAGAGGTGCTCTGCCACGTCGATGAGGCGGCGTCGTGTTCCGCTCGTGGTGCCCATGGCGGAGAGTGTCGGTTGTCTTGCTTGTTTAACGCAAGCGCGTTAAGACGTCAGCGTGACCGACACGTCCCGACTTGAAGGCCGCAGCACCGCCGCGTACGTCCTGCGGCTGGTCCCGCTGATCCTGCTCACCGAGGTCGTCGCGCTCGAACTCGCCCTGGTCTACCCGGCGTTGCAGCACATGGCGGCCGGGTTCCGTACCCCCTCGATCGGCTGGACGCTCACCGTCGTGAGCCTCGTCGGGGTGGTGGCGCAGCCGCTGCTCGGCAAGGTCGCCGACGGGCACGGCAAGAAGCGGGTGATCGTGCTCGCGGCCGTCGCCTTCGCATTCGGCTCGCTGGTGTGCGCCGTCGCTCCGAACTTCCCCGTGTTCCTCGCGGGGCGGGCCGTGCAGGGCGTCGCCATGGTGATCGCCCCGGCCGCGTACGGGCTGATCCGCGATGTGTTCCCGGTGCGCCTCGTGCCGGTGGCGATGGGCGCGATCACCACCGGCATCGGGCTCAGCGTCATCGTGGGACCCGTCGTCGGCGGGGTGCTCACGCAGGTCTTCGGCTTCCGGGCGATCTTCTGGTTCTGCCTGCTGTACGCGGTGGTGCTCACGCCGCTCGTCGTCGCCACGTTCCCGGAGTCGGGGGTGCGGCTCCGGCGGCGCGTGGATGTGGCCGGGGGGCTGCTCTTCGGCTGCGGCGCCGCGGGAGTGCTGCTCGCGGTGGGGCAGGGCAGTCGATGGGGGTGGGGCTCGGCGCGGCTGATCGCGGTGGCCGCCGGAGCGTGCGTGCTGCTCGCCCTGTTCGTGGTGTGCGAGCTGCGCGCCGCGCATCCGCTGATCGACCTGCGGCTGCTCGCGGGCCCCGGTCTGCGCTGGACGCTGCTCGCCGCGTTCGGTGGTTCCGTGGCGATCGGCGGGCAGGCGCTCACGCTGCCGCAGCTCGTGCAGACGCCGAAGGGCACCGGTTTCGGGCTCGGCATGGCGCCGCTCGGTGTCGCCATCTTCCTTGTCCCGCAAGGGTTGTTGAGCGCGGCGGGTGGCCCGCTCGGCGGCCTGCTCGCGCGGCGGCACGCGCCACGCACCGGCCTGGTGCTCGCGCTCGGCTGCCTCGTCACGAGTGCGGCGCTCCTGGCGGCGCTGCACACGCAGGTGTGGCACCTACTGCTCGCGGCGCTGTTCGCGGGCGTCGGCTTCGGCTTCTTCTTCGTGTCCGTGTCGAACCTCGTCGTCGAGGCCGTGCCCGCGACACACACCGGTGTCGGCGCCGGAATGATGGGCGTCGCCAACAACCTCGGCAACGCCACGGGCGTCACGGTGCTCGGCGCCGTACTCGCCCAGCACGTCCTCGAAGGACCGGCGGCCGGCGACAAGATCCTCTACGCCGAGCCGGGCTACGTGTCCGCGTTCCTGGTGGCGGTCGGCTTCGCCGCCGCGGCCCTGCTCGTCGCCGCCTTCATGCGGCACGGGCGGACCCCGGCGACCGGCGGCGTGGGAGCCGCGCTCCCGAAATCCCAACTCCCCAACGGAGAAGGTCGGTTGACATGACTCAAGGCCCGAAAGGCAAGCGTCCCAACATCCTGCTCGTGGTCTCCGACCAGGAGCGCCAGCGCGACTGGCTCCCCGCCACGGTCGAACTTCCCTGGCGTGAGCGGCTGTTGGCCGAAGGCATGGAGTTCACCAACTATTGGACGCACTCCTCGCCCTGCTCACCCTCCCGGGCCACGATGATGACGGGCCAGTACGTCACCCAGCACCAGGTCGCCGAGAACGTCATCTTCCCCTGGCAGCCCGAGCTCGACCCCGCCGTCACCACCATCGGCGGCGCGCTGCGGGGGGCCGGGTACCGGTCCTCGTACATCGGCAAATGGCACCTGTCCCGCTCGGCGCGGCCCGACATGGAGGCGTACGGCTACGGGGACTGGGACGGCAACGACCACCACTTCATGGGCCTCGCGGGCACCGGAGTGCACTTCGACCCGGTCATCGCGAACAACGCGGCGCACTGGCTGCGCCGGAACGCGGACGCGCCCGAGCCCTGGTTCCTCACCGTCGCGCTCGTCAACCCGCACGACGTGATGTGGTACCCGATCGACCAGCCCGAATACCAGCGCGCGCACCCCCGGACGATGGAGTTCATCCGCCAGTTCCTCGACGGCGACTGGGGCGGCGGGCAGGCGATCCCGCCCTACGAGCGGCCGTACGACGAGGTGTTCAGCGAACTGCCCGGCAACTTCGACGACGATCTGCACACCAAGCCCGACACCCAGCGGCAGTGGCGCCACGACCAGCAGCACAGTCTCTACGGCCGCATCGACCCGGCCGACAAGGGTGCGTGGCTGCGCCAGCTCGACTACTACGCCCAACTGCACCGCCTCGCCGACGAATCCCTGGGAACGGTCCTCGGCGCCCTGGAGGAGTCCGGTGGCTGGGACGATACGGTCGTCGTCTTCACGTCCGACCACGGCGACATGTGCGGCGGCCACGGCCTGCGCTCCAAGGGGCCCTTCGTCTACGACGAGATCATGCGCGTGCCCTGCTACGTGAAGGCGCCGGGGACGACCCGCCCCGGCACGGTCAGCGACTCCCTCGCCTCGCACGTCGACCTCGCCTCGACGATCTGCGCGCTCGCGGGGGTGCCCGCGCCCGACTCGTTCCGCGGAGTGGACCTCACGCCCGTGCTGCGGGACCCGCGGGCGTCGGTGCGCGACTACGTGCTGTTCGCGCACGAGGCCACGCACACCCGCCGGATCCAGGCGACGCGGTACGCGGTGCGCGGCATGTTCGACGGCCGGTTCAAGTACGCCCGCTACTTCGGCGTCGGCGGCGGGCTCCCCGCCGACCTGGGCGAGCAGCCGGAGCCCTCGACGATGCTCTACGGCCCGGACGCCGACTTCGACGACAACGACCACGAGCTGTACGACCTCCAGGAGGATCCGGGCGAGTTGGTGAATCTCGCCATGGACCGGGCGCGCCGGGTGGAGCTCAGGGAGCGGTTCGGGAAGCTGCGTGCGGTGGAGGGGGAGGAGTTCGCTCCGCTGGACTGACGTGAGCTGAGCTGCGGAGCTGTGGGCAGTCTGTGGGTCCGCGCCCTATTTGCCGCTCGTGTTTATCCAATCTTCACCAAGGGTTGTCCGGATCCCGGACAACCCTCTTGTGTGCGGACTGTATGCGAAATACGTTCTTCCGTATTCGTATTCCTTTGATCGCTCCCCCTCTTCACCCCTCATTCCTGGCGGAGGTATGCCCTCGTGCGCCGAACAGCGGTTGCCCTGACGGCAGTTGTCCTGGCGATGTCCACCCTGGCGGGCTGCGGCTCCCTGCAGTCATCGGCCACGGAGGTGGGCGGGCAGCGGATGTCCGACAACCGTCCGGTCCGTGACGGCGGAACGCTGACCGTGGCCCTCAACGCGGACCCCGACAAGCTCGACCCGACGCTCGCCCAGACCCTCGTGGGCCGCACCGTCTTCGCGGGCATGTGCGAGAAGCTCTACGACGTCGACGAACAGGGCAAGGTCGTGCCGCAACTCGCGACCAAACTGCCCGAGGTCTCCAAGGACGGCCGCACGGTCACCTTCGACGTACGCAAGGACGCGAAGTTCAGCGACGGCACGAAGCTGAACGCGGACGCCGTCGTCACCTCCCTGCTGCGCCACCGCGACCTGGCCGGCTCCGCCCGCGCCACCGAGCTGACCCCGCTCAAGTCGGCGAAGGCCACGGGCCCGTACGGCGTCGAGCTCACCCTGAAGCAGCCGTACGTGCCGCTGACCGCGGTGCTCGCCGACCGCTCCGGCATGGTGATGTCGCCGACCGCGCTGAAGAAGTACGGCAAGAGCTTCACCAACCACCCGTCCTGCGTGGGCCCTTACCGCTTCGTCGAGCGCGTCGGAGGCGACCGCATCGTGGTCGCCAAGGACCCGAACTACTACGACGCCAAGAACGTCCACCTGGACAAGGTGATCTACAAGCCGATCCCCGACGGCAGCGTCCGCCTCGCCAACCTGCGCTCCGGCGACGTCCAGATCGGCGACCAGATGGTCCCCGTCGACGTGAAGAGCGCGCTCACCGACAACAAGCTGCGGCTCTACAACTCGCCCTCGCTGGGCTACCAGGGCATCGGCATCAACGTCGGCAACGTCAAGGGCCTCGGCCAGGCGCCCGGCAAGGTCGACACCGCGATGGCGAAGGACGTCCGCGTCCGCGAGGCCTTCGAGCTGGCCATCGACCGCGACCTCATCAACAAGGTCGCGTTCCAGGGCATGTACGAGCCCGCCTGCGGCCCGATGTCCCCGGCGTCAGCGATCGCGCCCGGTGTGAAGTCCTCCCAGTGCCCGAAGCGCGATGTCCCCAAGGCCAAGCGGCTGTTGAAGGCGGCGGGCGTCAAGGGCGCCGTGCACGTGGAGCTGAAGATCCCCACGACGCCCGAGTGGAGCCGCATCGGCCAGGTCATCCAGGCCATGGTCAAGGACGCCGGATTCGCCCTGACGCTGCGCCCCACCGAGTACGCCACCATGCTCGAGGAGACCGACAACGGCCAGTACCAGGCCTTCCAGAGCGGCTGGTCGGGACGGCTCGACCCGGACGGCAACATCGCGAGCTTCCTCCAGACCAAGGGCGCGATGAACGCCTACGGCCTCGGCAAGCCCGAGATCGACGAGCTGATCAAGCGCGGCCGCACCGAGTCCGACCCCGCCGAACGCGACAAGATCTACGCCGAGTTGATCCGCAAGGTGAACGCCGAGCACACCCTGATCTACCTCTACCGCCAGAAGAACTACGTCGTCACCGGAAAGGACGTCGCGGGCCTGCGCGTCTACGGAGACGGCCTCGTCCGAGTCAAGGATGCGGGGTACGTCAAGTGACGACCGCTCAAGTCGCTGTCAAGAAAGCTCCGTTGAAGAAGTCCGGGCTGCTCTCCGGGCACCCGATGGCGGGGTACGTCCTCACCCGCATCCGGCAGTCCGTCATCACGATGTTCCTCGTGTCGATCGTCGTGTTCGCCGGCATCCGTGCGCTGCCCGGTGACCCGGCGCTCGCGCTCGCCGGTGAGGAGCGCAGCCCGAAGGCGCTCGCCGCGATCCGCTCCGCGTACGGGCTCGACGACAACATCGTGGTCCAGTACGGCCGGTTCATCGGGCACGCGCTCCAGGGCGACCTGGGCAACTCCTCGCGCACCGGGCTCCCGGTCTCCGACGCCATCGCGCAGGCGCTGCCCGTCACCCTCGAACTCGCCGCGCTGTCCCTGCTGTTGGCGATCATCCTCGGTGTCGGCGCCGGTGTCGTCGCCGCCGTGCGGCGCGGCAAGACGGCCGAGTGGATCGCGAACGCCCTTGCGCTCCTCGGGCTTTCGGTGCCGACGTTCTGGCTCGGCATCGTCCTCGTCCTCGCCTTCGCGATCGCCGTGCCGGTCTTCGCTGCCTCCGGCTTCGTCCCGTTCGGCACCGACCCGATCGACAACCTGCGCCGCATGGTGCTGCCCGCGATCGTCCTCGGCTCCGGGCTCGCCGCCGTCGTCATGCGCCAGACCCGCGCCGCGATGCTCGACTCGCTCTCCGCCGACTACGTGCGCACGGCCCGCGCCAAGGGCCTCTCGCGCCGCGAGGTGGTCGGCGGGCACGCGCTGCGCAACTCGCTCGTCACCGTCGTCACCGTGCTCGGCCTGCAACTCGGCCACCTGATCTCCGGCGCGGTCGTCACCGAGCAGATCTTCGTGCTCCCGGGCTTCGGCAAGCTCACCATCGACGCCGTCTTCACCCGTGACTACGCGACGCTGCAAGGCGTGGTGCTGTGCACGTCGTTCGCGTACATCTTCATCAACCTGCTGGTCGACGTGGCGTACTCGGTCATCGACCCGCGCATCCGGCTCGGAGGTGCCCGGTGACCACGCTGGCTCTCACAGGAATACGCACCCGGGCCGCCGGGAACGCCAAGCTGCGCGCCCTGCGCAAGAACAAGCTCGCCATGACCGGCGCCGTCATCGCCGCGATCTTCGTGCTCGCCGCGCTGTTCGCACCGCTCGTCGCCCCGTACGACCCCTCGCGCGCCAACTTCGAGGACGTGCTCGCCGCGCCGAGCTGGGCGCACTGGCTGGGCACCGACGACCTCGGGCGCGACCAGCTGTCCCGCGTCGTGTTCGGGGCCCGCGCCTCGATGCAGGTCGGCGTGCTCGCGGTCGTGCTCGCCTTCGTCGTCGGCGTCCCGCTCGGACTGCTCGCCGGGTACTACGGCAAGGTCGCCGACAGCGTCGTGTCCCGCGTCACCGACACGATGCTCGCCTTCCCGTTCCTGGTCCTGGCCGTCGGCCTCGCCGCCGTCCTCGGCCCCTCGCTCACCAACGCGACCATCGCGATCGGCATCTCGCAGATCCCGGCCGTCATCCGCATCTCCCGCGCCGAGACGCTCCGCCTCAAGCACGTGGACTACGTGGCCGCCGCCGTCGCCAACGGAGGCGGCGACGGCACCATCCTGTTCCGGCACATCCTGCCCAACGCCACGTCGGCGCTGATCGTGCAGGCCACCGTCGGCATCCCCACCGCCATCATCGGCGAGGCCCTGCTCAGCTTCCTCGGCCTCGGCGTGCAGCCGCCCGAGCCGTCCCTCGGCGTGATGCTGTCGTCCGCCCAGGCCTTCCTCGCGCCCGCGCCCTGGATGGCGGTCTTCCCCGGCCTCGCGGTCGTCGCCGCGACGCTGGCGTTCAACCTGCTCGGCGACGGCCTGCGCGACGTCCTCGACCCCCGTGGAGCGACCCGATGACCACTGAGACCCCTGAGATCTCCGACCCCGTCCTCAGCGTCCGGGACCTGTCGGTGTCCTTCCGCTCCGACACCCGCACCGTGCACGCCGTCGACCAGGTCTCCTTCGATCTGCGCGCCGGTGAAGTGCTCGCCGTGGTGGGGGAGTCGGGCTGCGGAAAGTCCGTCACCTCCATGGCCGTCATGGGCCTCCTGCCGCCCACCGCGCACATCAGCGGCTCCGTCCGGATCGGCGAGAAGGAGCTCGCGGGCGCGGACGACAAGGCGTACGGAAAGATCCGCGGCAACGACATCGCGATGATCTTCCAGGAGCCCATGACCTCCCTGAACCCGGTGCTCACCATCGGGCGGCAGATCGGCGAAGTGCTCCGCCGCCACCAGGGTCTCAACAAGAAGCAGGCACGCGTGCGTGCCGTCGAACTGCTCGACCTCGTGGGCATCCCCGCCCCTGCCGAACGCGTCGACGAGTACCCGCACCAGCTGTCCGGCGGCATGCGCCAGCGCGTCATGATCGCCATCGCGGTCGCCTGCGACCCCGCCGTCCTCATCGCCGACGAGCCGACGACCGCGCTCGACGTCACCGTGCAGGCGGGCATCCTGGAGGTGCTCCAGTCGCTGCGTGAGCGGCTCGGCACCGCCATCGTCCTCATCACGCACGACCTCGGCGTGGTGGCCGACACCGCCGACCGCGTGCTCGTCATGTACGCGGGCCGCCCCGTCGAACAGGCGCCGGTGCACGAGCTGTTCGCCGACCCCAAGCACCCGTACACGCGCGGGCTGCTCTCCGCCGTACTGCGGCCCGGCGGCGAGGGCAAGCGGCGGCTCCCCGAGATCCCCGGCCTCGTGCCGAGCCTCGACTCCCAGCCCGACGCCTGCACGTTCGCGCCGCGCTGCGCCCGCGCCGACGACACCTGTACGTCGAGCCGCCCCGGCCTCAAGGCCGTCGCCGCGGACGCCGGGGCCGACGCCCCGCACCGCGCCGCCTGCTGGCACCCGCACACCCTCCAGGAGACCGCGTCATGAGCCCTGCGACCTCTGAGAAGAGCACCACGGCCGCTGAGAAGAGCGCCACGGTGCTCGAACTCGTCGACCTGGAACGGCATTTCGCGGGCTCCGCAGGGACCGTACGCGCCGCCGATGGTGTCACCCTGACCGTCGGGCGCGGCGAGGTCGTCGGCCTCGTCGGCGAGTCCGGCAGCGGCAAGTCGACCGTCGGGCGCTGCGCCGTCCGCCTCGACGACCCCACCGGCGGCACCGTGCGCATCAACGGCACCGACGTCACCACCATGTCGAGGCGCGCCCTGCGGCCGCTGCGCAAGGACTTCCACCTGGTCTTCCAGGACCCGTCCTCCTCGCTCGACCCGCGGATGACCGTCGGCCAGATCATCGCCGAGCCGCTCAAGCTGCACGGCATCGCGAAGGGCGAGGCGGCACGCGCGCGTGCGGCCGAACTCCTCGACCAGGTGGGGCTGCGCCGCGAGCACGCCGACCGGCACCCGCACGAGCTCTCCGGAGGCCAGCGTCAGCGCATCTCCATCGCCCGCGCGCTGTCCGTCGAGCCGGACCTGTTGATCGCCGACGAGCCGACCTCCGCGCTCGACGTTTCCGTACAGGCCTCGGTCCTCAACCTCCTCGCCGACCTGCAACGGGACCGCGGCTTCGGCTGCCTGTTCATCACGCACGACCTCGCGGCCGTCGAGTACCTCGCCGACCGGATCGCCGTCATGTACCTCGGCCAGATCGTCGAACAGGCGCCAACGCGCGAGCTGTTCGCGGACCCGAAGCACCCCTACACGCAGGCGCTGCTCTCGGCGGCGCCCGTCCCGGACCCGACCACGCAGCGCAGCCGCGAACGCATCGTCCTCAGCGGCGAGTTGCCCAGCCCGCTGGCCCCGCCGGCCGGCTGCCGCTTCCACACGCGCTGCCCGCTCGCGGTCGACCGCTGCCGCACCGAGATCCCGGCCCTGCGCACGCTCGAGAGCGGCCGGGAGGTCTCCTGCCACCTCGTCGCGGACGACGGCACGGCCCCGGACGCGGCAGCGCCACCGGCCGCCCTGTCGGCAGCGTCTCGTACGATCCCCAGCACCCGCACCGCCACCAGCTAGGAGCCTTAGTTGTTCACCACCCGCCCGACCCTGCAGGGCACCTTCGGCATGGTGTCCTCCACGCACTACCTCGCCGCCCAGTCCGCGATGGCGGTCCTGGAGGACGGCGGCAACGCCTACGACGCCGCCGTTGCCGCGGGCTTCGTACTGCACGTCGTGGAGCCGCACCTGAACGGACCCGCAGGCGAGGTGCCGATCATCGTGGCGCCGACCGACGGAGACGTACAGGTGCTGTGCGGGCAGGGCGGAGCCCCGGCGGGCGCCACCGTCGCGCACTACAAGTCGCTCGGCCTGGACCTCGTCCCCGGCACCGGACCGCTCGCGGCAGCCGTCCCCGGCGCGTTCGACGCCTGGATGCTCCTCCTGAAGGACCACGGCACCAAGACCCTCGCCGAGGTCCTCAAGTACGCCATCGGGTACGCCGAGGAAGGGCACGCGCCCGTGGAGCGCGTCGGCGAGACCGTCGAGACGGTGCGCGAGCTGTTCGAGACCGAGTGGCCCTCGTCCGCCGAGGTCTACCTCGTCGACGGCAAGTCCCCCAAGCCCGGCGAACTGCTCCGCAACCCGCAGCTCGCCGCCACCTGGAAGCGCGTCATAGCCGAGTCCGAGGAGGCCGGCGGCACCGATCGCGACGCCCAGATCGAGGCCGCCCGGAAGCTGTGGCGCGAGGGCTTCATCGCCGAGGCGCTGGTCCGCCAGTCGCAGCGGCCCACGAAGGACACCAGCGGCGAGCGGCACACCGGCACGCTGGCCGCCGAGGACCTCGCGGGGTGGTCGGCGTCCTACGAGGCCCCGGCGACGTACGAGTGGAACGGCTGGACGCTGTGCAAGGCCGGCGGCTGGAGCCAGGGCCCCGCCTTCCTCCAGCAGCTCGCCCTGCTCCCGCCCGAACTGCCCGCCTACGGGTCCGCCGACTACGTCCACCTGCTCGTCGAGGGCTGCAAGCTCGCGATGGCGGACCGTGAGGCCTGGTACGGCGACGCCGATCCTTCCGGTGTCCCTCTGGACGCGCTGCTGTCGGACGAGTACAACGCCGCGCGCCGCGCCCTCGTCGACCTGGAGAAGGCCTCCCACGAGCTGCGTCCGGGCAGCCCGCTCGGCGCCGAGCCGCGCTTGAGTGCGCACGCCCACGCCGTGGCCGCCGGTGAGGAGGGCTTCGACGCCATGGGTGTCGCGGGCGCGGGCGAGCCGACCGTCGCCAAGAGCCCGACGTCCCCGGTGCCGGGCGAGCCCGACGTGAGCGAGGACGGGCTGACCCGCGGTGACACCTGCCACATCGACATCGTCGACCGCTGGGGCAACATGGTCGCCGCCACGCCCTCCGGCGGCTGGCTCCAGTCCAACCCGGTCGTTCCCGAGCTGGGCTTCCCGCTCGGCACCCGCCTCCAGATGACCTGGCTCGAGGAGGGCCTGCCGAACTCGCTCACGCCCGGCAAGCGCCCCCGCACCACGCTCACCCCGTCCCTCGCCCTGAAGGACGGCGTCCCGGTGATCGCCTTCGGCACCCCCGGCGGCGACCAGCAGGACCAGTGGCAGGTGCACTTCTTCCTCGCCGTGGCGCTGCGCGGGGCGGTGCGCGGCGGGCTCGACCTCCAGGGCGCCATCGACGCCCCGAACTGGCACAACGACTCGTTCCCCGGCTCCTTCTTCCCGCGCGGCATGCGGCCGGGATCGGTCACCGTCGAGTCCCGCATGAACGCGGAGGTCGTCGCCGAGCTGCGCCGCCGCGGCCACGACGTGACCATCGGCGACGCCTGGTCCGAGGGCCGCTTGTGCGCCGTCGCCCGGGACCCGCGCACCGGCGTCCTGTCGGCGGCGGCGAACCCGCGCGGCATGCAGGGCTACGCGGTCGGTCGCTGACCTGCGCCTTTGTCGGTGGCCCCTGGATGTCATCCAGGGGCCACCGGGCGTTCACCTGTCGTGGGGGCGTTGTCAGTGGGCTGTGTTCTCATGGAGACATGATCGAAACGAAGACGGAGAGCATCGAAGACTTTCCGACCACAGAAGAATTTTTGAACACGCACATCAACCACAAGCTCCTGACCGGCGTCGAGGACATCGTCCGCGCCGCCGCGGCCGCCGAGATCACCCCGCGCTTCCGCCGGCTCGGCGCCGACGAGATCGAGGAGAAGAGCGCGCCGCACGACCTCGTGACGGTCGCCGACAAGCGCGCCGAGGAGTACCTCACCCGCGAGCTCGCCGCCCTCCTGCCCGGCTCCGTCGTCGTCGGCGAGGAAGCGGTCGCGGCGGACCCGGCCTCCTACGAGGCGATCCAGGGCAGCGCCCCGGTGTGGATAGTCGACCCCGTCGACGGCACCCGCCAGTTCGTGCACGGCGACCCCGGCTTCTGCACCCTCGTCGCCCTCGCGCTCGACGGCGTGGTGCTCGCCTCCTGGACGTACGCGCCCGCGCTCGACGAGATGGCCGTGGCGGTCCGCGGCCGGGGCGCACGGCTCAACGGAGAGGTGCTGCACGCCGGACCCCCGGCCCCCGGCACCGACCTGCGGGTCGCGACCTCGCACCCCGACTTCACGACCGACGAGCAGAAGCGCTCTCTGCTGGGCCTGTGGACGGACGGCGTCGCGCCGCGCCCGTGCGGTTCGGCGGGCCTGGAGTACCTGGGCATCGCCCGCGGCACGGTGGACGCGATCGCGTTCGGCTGGGAGCTGGCCTGGGACCACGCGGCCGGGATGCTCCTGGTCGAGGAGGCCGGCGGGGCACACCTCACGCGCGCCGGGATCCCGTTCTCGATCCGCGGCGGAAACGCGCTGCCGTTCACCGCGGCGCGGGACGCGGAGACCGCGCGGCGGGTGACGGGATTGCTGGCGGGCCGAGCCGGGGCCTCTTGAGCCTCTTGACCAGCGCCGTGGTTGCGGACTCGGGGCTCTGCCCCGGACCCCGCGCCTCAATCGCCGGCGGGGCTTGGATGGGTGACCCGCGGACCGGCGCTGTCGGTGGCTCGGCATATCCTGTCAGGGCAGTGGCCATCGGCTGACAAAGGAGTCCGAAGGTGCCGTCGATGCTCGATGCCGTCGTGGTGGGTGCGGGGCCGAACGGGCTGACCGCAGCCGTTGAACTGGCCAGGCGCGGCTTCTCCGTTGCCGTGTTCGAGGCCGAGAGCACGGTGGGCGGTGGCGCCCGCACGGAGGAGCTGACGCTCCCCGGCTTCCGCCACGACCCGTGCTCGGCCTCCCACCCGCTGGGCATCAACTCCCCGGCGTTCAGGGACCTCCCCCTGGACCGCTACGGCCTCGACTGGGTCCACCACGAACTGCCGATGGCGCACCCGTTCCCCGACGGCAGCGCGGCCATCCTGTCCCGGTCCGTCGCCGAGACCGCGGCGTCCTTCGGCCCGCGCGACGCGGGCGCGTACCGCCGCCTGATCGAGCCGTTGCTGCCGCACTGGGACGCGCTGGTCAAGGACTTCATGTCGCTGCCGCTCAGCGCGCTGCCCCGCGACCCGGTCACGCTCGCCCGGTTCGGCCTCGTCGGCCTGCCGCCGTCGACGTGGCTGATGCGCCGCTTCCGCGACGAGAAGGCCCCCGCCCTCCTCTCGGGCCTCGTCGCCCACGTCATCGCGCCGCTCGGCGGCTTCGCGACCTCCGCGATCGGCCTGGTCTTCGCCCTCGCCGCGCACGCGCGCGGGTGGCCCGTCGCGCGCGGCGGCTCCCAGTCGATCTCCGACGCCCTCGCCGCCTACCTGAAGGACCTCGGCGGCGCCATCCACACCGACTACGAGGTGAAGCGGCTCGACGACCTGCCGCCCGCCCGCGCCTACATCTTCGACACGTCGCCGAAGGCCCTCGCCAGGATCGCCGGACTCGGCGGCTATTACGACCGCTTCCGGTACGGCGCGAGTGTCTTCAAGGTCGACTACGCGCTCGACGGCCCTGTGCCGTGGACCGCGAAGGAGGCCAGGACCGCGGGGACGGTGCAGGTCGGCCCGTACCAGTCGGACATCGGCAGGGCGCTGAACGCCGCGTCCCGCGAGGGCCGCGGCCCCGAGGCGCCGTTCCTCATCACGGTGCAGCCGACCGTCGCCGACCCCACGCGCGCCCCCGAGGGCAAGCACACGTTCTGGACGTACGGGCACGTGCCGAACGGCTGGGACGGCGACCTCACGGACGCCATTGAGCGCCAACTGGAGCGCTTCGCCCCGGGGTTCAGGGACCTGGTCCTCGCGCGCGCGACGGCGGGCCCGCCCGAACTCGCGGTTCGCAACGCGAACTATGTGGGCGGCGACATCGCGTCCGGCGCGGCCAGCGGTCTCCAGCTCCTGCTGCGCCCCAAGCTGTCCCTCTCCCCGTACACGACGCCGCACCCCGCGGTGTACATCTGCTCCTCGGCCTCCCCGCCGGGGCCGGGCGTCCACGGCATGTCGGGCCACAATGCCGCGAAGGCGGTGTGGAAGCGGCTGCGCCTTTCAAGCCCCGCCGGCGATTGAGGCGCGGGGTCCGGGGCAGAGCCCTGAGGCGTAGGACCGGCCGACGTACATGTCGAATTTCCGCCAGCCACCCGGCTCACCATGCCCGACGCTAGTCACATGCACACCGACACCGACCGTTGCGTACGCGCAGTCCAAGCCAAGGACACCCGGTTCGACGGAGTCTTCTTCACCGCCGTGTTGACGACCCGCATCTACTGCCGCCCCGGCTGCCCGGTCGTGCCGCCCAAGCCGCGCAACATGCGGTTCTACCCGAGCGCCGCCGCCTGCCAGCAGGCCGGATTCCGGGCCTGCAAGCGGTGCCGCCCCGACACCACCCCCGGCTCCCCGGAGTGGAACCGGCGCGCCGACCTCACCGCCCGCGCCATGCGCCTCATCGGCGACGGCGTGGTGGACCGCGAGGGCGTCCCCGGACTCGCCCGCCGCCTCGGCTACAGCGCCCGCCAGATCGAGCGGCAGCTCCTCGCCGAGCTGGGCGCGGGCCCGCTCGCCCTGGCGCGGGCACAACGCGCCCAAACGGCCCGTCTCCTCATCGAGACCAGCCAACTCCCCCTCTCGGACGTGGCGTTCGCCTCCGGCTTCGCCTCGATCCGGGCCTTCAACGACACGGTCCGCGAGGTCTACGCGTTGTCGCCGACGGAGCTGCGGACGCGCGTACCCCAGGGGCGGGCGAGCGCCCCGGGAGTGCTCGCGCTGCGACTGCCGTTCCGCCAGCCCCTCAACCCCGACAACCTCTTCGGCCACCTCGCCGCGACCGCCGTACCCGGCGTGGAGGAGTGGCGCGACGGTTCCTACCGGCGCACCCTCCGCCTGCCGCACGGCCACGGCATCGCGACGCTCACACCGCCGGGCACGCCCACGGCGACGTACGTCGCCTGCCGCCTGATCCTCACCGACCAGCGCGACCTCACTGTGGCCATCAGCCGCTGCCGCCGCATGCTGGACCTGGACGCGGACCCGGTCGCGGTCGACGACCAGCTCCGCACCGACCCGCTCCTGGCGCCACTCGTCGACAAGGCGCCCGGCCGCCGCGTGCCGCGCACCGTCGACGAGGCCGAGTTCGCGGTACGCGCCGTGCTCGGCCAGCAGGTCTCGACGGCAGCCGCCCGCACCCACGCGGCCCGCCTCGTCCTCGCCCACGGTGAACCCGTCGACGACCCCGAGGGCGGCCTCACCCACCTCTTCCCGTCCCCGACGGCCCTCGCCTCCCTCGACCCGGAGTCGCTCGCGCTGCCCCGCAGCCGCCGCACGACTCTCACCACTCTCGTACGCCAACTGGCCGACGGTGAGCTGGTGTTGGGGCCCGAGTCCGACTGGGAAGAGGCCCGCGCCCGGCTCGCCGAGCTGCCCGGATTCGGGCCCTGGACCATCGAGGCGATCGCCATGCGCGCCCTCGGCGACCCGGACGCGTTCCTGCCCACGGACCTCGGAATGCGCCGCGCGGCCCAGGAGTTGGGCCTGCCGCACACCCCGGCGGCGCTGACCGCACGGGCGGCGGCGTGGCGCCCCTGGCGCGCGTACGCGACCCAGTACCTGTGGGCGACCGACGGCCACCCGATCAATTTCCTTCCCGCGTAAGGGGAAACGAGTCATGCAACCGCACAAGCAGCACACGCTCATCGACAGCCCCTACGGCGTCCTCACCCTCGTATCCACCGACGGCACCCTCTCCGGTCTCTACATGGAGGACCAGCGCCACCGCCCGCCGCAGGAGACCTTCGGTACCCGCGACGAGCGCCCGTTCGGTGCGGTCATCGACCAGCTGAACGCCTATTTCCAGGGCGAGTTGACGGAGTTCGAGCTGCCGCTCGACCTCCACGGCACCCCGTTCCAGCGCTCGGTCTGGGCGCAGCTCCAGCGGATCCCGTACGGCGAGACCCGTACGTACGGGGAACTGGCCGAGGCGCTCGGCAAGCCGGCCGCCTCCCGCGCCGTGGGCCTCGCCAACGGCAAGAACCCCGTCGGCGTCATCGTCCCCTGCCACCGAGTCATCGGCGCGAACGGCGACCTCACCGGCTACGGCGGCGGCCTCGACCGCAAGCGCCGCCTGCTGGCCTTCGAGCGCTCCGCCGACACGGCCGCCGCCCTGTTCTAACCCTCGTAGACCCCGTACGACGGCAGTCCCGCCGTGGCGAAGACGTGCACGGACAGGCCGCCCGCGGTGGAGCGCTGACCGATCGGGTGCAGGCCCGCCGGAGTGCCGCCCTCCGGGAACAGGCGGCGGCCCCGGCCGACCACGACGGGCGCGATCGCGAGGCGCAGCTCGTCGACGAGGCCCGCCGCGAGCAGCGACTGCGCGAGCCGTGCGCTGCCGTGGATCTGCAGCTCACGGCCGGGCTGCCGCTTCAGGGCGTCGACCTCGGCGGCGATGTTGCCCGCGAGGATCGTGGTCGGATTCCAGTCGGCCCCGGTCAGGCTCTGCGTGGCGACGTACTTCGGCAGACCGTTCATGATCTTCGCGAAGGGGTGGTCGGTCATCGCAGGCCAGTCCCGCGCGAAGTTCTCGTACGTCCGGCGACCGAACAACAGTCCGTCCGCCTCGCCGAGCCAGCCCTCGGCGATCCCCATGAACTCCTCGTCCACATACGGCACGAACCAGCCGCCGCGCGTGAACCCGTCGCTGGTGTCCTCGTCCGGGGAGCCAGGTCCCTGCGACACACCGTCCAGCGTGAGGAACTCCTGCACCACCAGCTTCATCGCGCACCGCTTCCGTTGGAGGACCGTGCCCCCACCCTGCCGCAGGGCGGGGGCACGCGCAGGTCAGTTCTTCGCTTCCGCGTGCACCGGTTTCGGGATCAGCATCGACGTGAACAGGGCCGCCACGATGAGCACGAGACCCGCGACGACACCGGCGCTGTAGCCGCCGACCGAGGTGCCGTCGGTGGGGGCGACCGAGTCCATCGCCGCGTAGAGGATCACGAAGCTGAGGCCCGAACCGAGGTTGAAGCAGCCCGCGTTGAGGCCCGGCAGGAAGCCGGGGTTCTCGGTCGGGGAGAGCACGATGCCCAGGCCGTTCAGCATGATGTTGGCCATGCCCGCGTACGTGACACCCAGCAGGATCGACACCGCGAGGAGCAGGCCCGAGGAGTCCGTCTGGAGGGTCAGCAGCGCCAGGACGGTGGAGACCGCCGTGGCGATCAGCCCGGTCCGCAGGATGAGGCCGTAGCCGTACGTCGCCGCGAGCCGTCCCGAGATCGGGCCCATGGCCAGGCCCGCGAGCGCGTAGGGGGTGAGCGTCCACCAGGTCGCGCCCTCGGCGCCGAGGCCGAGCCCCACCGAGGTGTCCTGCGCGAAGCCGGGCAGCAGCCCGTTCATGATCGCGAAGACGCCGGTCATGGTGAGCATCGTCGACAGCAGCAGCGACCAGGTGGCGCGGCGCTTCAGCAGATGCGTGGTGACCAGCGGGTGCGGGGAGCGGTTCTCCATCCGCCAGAACGCCCAGAACGCGAGCGCGGCCACGACAAGGAGGCCGATCGCGAGCGGCCAGTTCGCGGCGGCCAGCTTGCCCGCCTCGTTGAAGGCGATCAGGAGCGCGCCGACCGAGATCACCAGGAGCAGCACGCCCGGCCAGTCCATGCGTGGCCGTTCGGCCGCGCGGGATTCCGGGGCCAAGAAGCGTACGAGCAGGGCCGAGACGGCCGCGAAGGCGGTCATGACCCAGAAGATCGACGCGTAGCCGTAGTGCTCGGCGAGGGAGCCGCCCGCGAACGAGTCGACGCCCGCGATGCCGCCGTTGATGGCGGTGACGATGCCCATGAGCGTGCCGTACCGCTTCGGGTCGGGGACCTCGACGCGCAGCATGATCAGGGCGAGCGGGATCGTCGGGCCCGAGGCGCCCTGGATGACACGGCCCACGGCGAGCATCCCGACGGACGTCGCGAGCGCGGAGATCACACACCCGACGGCCATCAGGACCATCATCCCGGTGAGCACCTTGCGGCGGCCGATCAGATCGCCGAGGCGCGGCAGGAACAGCGAGAACAGCGCGGCGGCCGTGAAGAACGCGGTCTGCGTGACACCGATCGCGGACGCGGAGGTGTCGAGTTCGTCCGCCATCGTCGCGAGCGCCGGGCTGAGCATCGAGGCGTTGAGCTGGAAGGCGAAGCTGGCCGCGAGCAGCGCGACCATGAGGGCGCCGATGCGGGCCGGGCGGCCCGCGCCGGGGCCGTCGGCCGCGGAGTGGGGGGAGGCGGCGACGCTCATGCTGCCGGCGCTCCGTCCCCGTCCGGCTCACCGATGCGGACCAGCGCGTCGACCACGAGGTTCCAGAACCGCTCGTGGTCCAGGTCGACGGCGACCTGCGTGTGGCAGTCGTCGGGCGCGGGCGCGCGCAGGTCGGTGACGGTCATACCGAGCGTGAGGGAGCCGCGCAGCTCGACGTCGACGGGCGCCTTGCGGACGGTCATGACGCTCGGGTCGATGACGTACGCGACGGCGCACGGGTCGTGCACGGGCGGGTGCTCGAAGCCCTGGTGCTCGCGGTAGGTCTCGCGGAAGAACTCGAGCAGTTCGAGCACGAACCCCGCGGGCTTCGTGCCGACGGCGGCGATCTTCTTCTCGACCTCGGGGGTGGCGAGCGCCTGGTGGGTGAGGTCGAGCCCGACCATGGTGACCGGCCACGGTTCGTTGAAGACGATGTGCGCGGCCTCGGGGTCGATCACGATGTTGAACTCGGCGACCGGGCTCCAGTTGCCCTCGTGGTAGCCGCCGCCCATGAGCACGACCTCGCGCACCCGCTCGACGATGCGGGGCTCCTTGCGGGCGGCGAGTGCGATGTTCGTGAGGCCCGCGGTCGGCACGATGGTGATCTCACCGGGCTCGTGCGCCATCACCGTGTCGATGATCAGGTCCACCGCGTGCCGCTCGTCGAGCTCGAACAGCGCGTCCTGGAGCGCGGGTCCGTCGAGTCCCGTGTCGCCGTGGATCTCGGGCGCGGTCTCGATCGTACGGATCAGGGGCCGCGGGCAGCCCGCCGCGAACGGCACCCCGGTGATTCCGGCGATCGCCGCGACGGAGAGGGCGTTGCGCGTCACCTTCTCGAGGGTCTGGTTGCCGACGACGGTGGTCACGGCGACGAGGTCGATGTCGGGGTTGCCGTGCGCGAGCAGCATGGCGACCGCGTCGTCGTGACCCGGGTCGCAATCGAGGATGATCTTCCTGGCCAACGGTTCGAGCCCCTTTGCTCTGGTTACGGAAACTGTCCACGGAAACATCCCTTGCCGCCACGCGAGATGTCAACGCGCGTAGATGTGAGAAAGATCGAGAATTCCAGGTGACGGAAGGGGGCGTTCCGGTGGGACGTCGCCGGTCCGCGGGCCGGACGGCCATGGGCAGCGGGCCCCTCCTGCGGTTAAGGTCGCAGCGGCGCGACTGCCTTGCCTCGTGCAAGGCGCAACAGCAAGGGGAGAGCAAGGTGGCGGACGCTGCACAGGCCGCGCGGCACGTGTTGATCGCGGCGGACAAGTTCAAGGGCTCGCTCACCGCCGTGCAGGTCGCACAGCGGGTGACGGCGGGTCTGCACCGTGTCGCGCCCGAGGTCACGGTGGAGTCCGTGCCGGTCGCGGACGGCGGGGACGGGACGGTGGCGGCGGCGGTCGCCGCCGGGTTCGAGCGCCGCGAGGTCCCGGTGACCGGGCCCCTCGGCGAGCCGGTCGTCGCGGCGTACGCGCTGCGCGAGGGCACGGCCGTCGTGGAGATGGCGGAGGCATCGGGCCTTCAACTCCTCCCCGAGGGCGAGTTCGCGCCGCTGACGGCGACGACGTACGGGTCCGGCGAGGTGATCACCGCCGCGCTCGACGCCGGGGCGCGCTCGATCGTGTTCGGCGTGGGCGGCAGCGCCACGACGGACGGCGGTGCGGGGATGCTGGCCGCGCTCGGCGCGCGGCTCCTCGACGCGGAGGGCGAGCCGGTCGGACCCGGCGGTGGCGCGCTCGCGAACCTCGCTTCGGCCGATCTGTCGGGGCTCGACGCACGCCTTGCCGAGGTCGACCTCGTCCTGGCGAGCGACGTCGACAACCCGCTGACCGGGCCGAAGGGCGCGCCCGCGATCTACGGTCCGCAGAAGGGCGCCACCCCGGAGAACATCGCCGAGCTGGACACCGCGCTCACCCACTTCGCCAAGGTGCTCTCCGAGTCGATCGGGCCGAAGGCGCTCGAGTACGCGGAGTCGCCGGGAGCCGGCGCCGCGGGTGGCATCGGGTACGGGGCGCTGGTCGGACTCGGCGCGAGCTTCCGGCCCGGTATCGAGGTCATGCTCGACGTCCTCGGCTTCGCGCCCGCGCTGGAGCGGGCCGAACTCGTGATCACCGGCGAGGGTTCGCTGGACGAGCAGACGCTGCACGGCAAGGCGCCCGCGGGTGTCGCCGCGGCGGCCCGGGCGGCGGGCGTCGAGGTCGTCGCGGTCTGCGGCCGCCTGGCCCTCCCCGCGGAGGCCCTCGGCCGGGCGGGTATCCGCCGGGCGTACGCACTCACCGACGTGGAGCCGGACGTGTCCCGCTGCATCGCCGAGGCGGGCCCCATCCTGGAGTCCGTGGCGGAACGCATCGCGACGGACTTCTTGCGCTGAGCCGGGGGTCTCGGCTGTACCGGGGTCGGCGCCACTGGTGATGGGTGCGCGGCACCGTGGCGCCGCCTTGCCCACCCTGCCGCCCAAGGCGGAGCGGCACCATCAAGCCCGGGCTGGCAAATTCAAGCCCCGCCGGCGTTTGAGGCGCATCTTTCGAGCCCCTGCGGCGATTGAGCGGCGGGGTCCGGGGCGGAGCCCCGTGGCCTCACCCCGGTGACAAGCGGTACGCGTCGAGCGCCAAGGTCATCTCCATCAGATCCCGCGGCCTCGACAGCGACCGCGACGTCAACTGCTCCAGCCTCCGCAGCCGGTTGAAGACCGTGTTGCGGTGGCAGTAGAGCCGCCCCGCCGCCCGCCCCGCCGACCCCTCGCACGCCAGCCACGCGTCCAACGTCTCCAACAGGACTGCCCGGTCGGCCGGTTCCAGGGTCAGCAGCTCGCCGAAGACCCCGGACACCAGCCGCTGGGCCAGGTCCGGCTGGCTCACCACCAGGGCCGTCGGCATCCGCTCGTCCAGGCGCACCACCCCCGTCGTCTCCGGAGGACAGGTGCGCAGCGCGAGCTCGGCCAGGCGGCGGGCGTGGCCGAGCTCGGCGAGCCCCTTGACGACAGGGCTGACCCCGCCCGGCCCCGGACAGCGGCCGTCGAGCAGCGCCGCCAGATCGTCCAGCGTGCGCCCCGCCCCGAGCGCCGCAACCCCCACCTCGCAGTCCGCCCGCATCCGCCACACGAACCGGCACCGCGGGTCCTGGATCCGCCGGTGGAACGCCTCGCGCCCGCCCTGTCGCTCCACCCGGAGCACGACGACGGCGTACGGGCCGTGCTCGGGCAGGTCGAGACCGGCCGCCGCGCGCGCCGCGAGGCCCGGCGCCGGACGGCCGTCGAGGAGCGCGTCGAGCAGCGCCTGCGTCTGCTCGTCGGTACGGCGCCGCAGCTCCAACTCCGTTGCCCGGTACGACTCCGAGGCCGCCTCGGCCTGCGCGTCGACCGCCGCCCACACCATCGTCGCCGACCGCATCAGAGCCTTCAGCCGCGCCGGTTCGCCGCCCGCGCTCTCCATCAGGGCGTCCCAGACGAGGTAGCCGGCGTTGCGGTAGGCGTGGATCAGGAGATCGAGCGGCAGTCCCTGCCCGGCCCGGCGCCGGCCCGCGTCCTCGGCGTACTCCAGGTCCCTGCGCGCCGAGTCGCGCGGCGCCGAGATCGTCTCGACGCCGATGCGCATCGCCTGCTCGGCCTCCCGCCACTGGTCGTCGTAGGGCAGCACGCGCGCGTAGACGTCCGAGTACGCGAAGAGCTGCCGCAGATGCTCGTCGACGAGCTCCGGCACCCGCTCGAGCAGCGTGCCGCAGGCCTCCTTCAGCAGCTTCCAGTCCTGCCCCGTGCGGTGTTTGCGTGCGCCCATCGCCCCTCCCCAACTACGCGTAAAGCGGCGGCAAAGGACCGACTTGCCTGTGCGGAGGATGCCACCCGCCCCGCGTCCCCGGCAGGCCCCTGACACGCGGTCTTGTGCGCGGGCACAACCGGGGCGGGCGGGCGCTGGGCCCGCGCAGCGATTCGGGGGCCGCCCGTGGACGGGCCGTCCGTGCGGTGCTGTCGTGAGCGCCACCGGTCCAGGACCACCGGGCCAGGGAGGGACGCACACAGTGACCGATGTGAGCAGGACAGAAGAACCAGGGCTTGTCGTCGACGACATGTCCGTCGGCTACGGGCCCGTCCGCGCGCTGCGCGGTGTGAGCCTGGAGGTGCCGGCGCGCTCCGTCGTCGCGGTGCTCGGCGGCAACGGCGCGGGCAAGACGACGCTGCTGCGAGCCGTGTCGCGCACCCTCGGCTTCCACGGCGGGGCGGTGACGTCCGGCACGGTGGACTTCGGCGGGAATGGGGTCTCCCCTGCTCGAACGGAGTTGAGAGCTCGGGGAAGGATCGGCGGTCTGTCCGCCGACCGTGTGGTCGCCGCCGGGATCTGCCAAGTCCCGGAGGGACGGCGGGTGTTCGCGCGGATGACCGTCGCGGACAATCTGCGGGCCGGGGCGCTCGGCTCGCACGGTTCGCGGGCCGACAAAGCGGCGGCGCTGCGGCGCGTGCACGAACTGTTCCCCGTGCTCGCCGACCGGGCGCAGCAGCGGGCGGGCCTGCTGTCCGGCGGCGAGCAGCAGATGCTAGCGGTGGGCCGCGCCCTGATGGCCGGGCCGAAACTGCTGCTCCTGGACGAACCCTCGCTGGGCCTCGCCCCGTTGATGGCCGCCCGGATCGCCGACACGATCCGCGAGATCAACGCGCAGGGCGACCGCTCGGTCTCCGTACTCCTCGTCGAACAGAACGCGGCGCTTGCGCTGCGGCTCGCCTCGTACGCGTACGTCCTGGAGGTCGGCGAGATCACCCTGCACGGCCGCGCCGACGAACTCGCCGGATCCGACGAGGTACGCCGCCGCTACCTGGGCGTGGTCGACGAGACGGCCGCGTCGGACGCCGCGGCCGCCACCGGCGGTGCCGCGCACCCGCCGACGCTGAGCCGCTGGGGAGGCACGCAATGACCGACGTACCGCCCCTGTACGTAAGGGACTTGACCGTACGGTTCGCCGGCCTCACCGCCCTCGACTCCATCGGCCTGACCGTCGAACCGGGCACGGTGCACGCCGTCATCGGACCGAACGGCGCGGGCAAGTCCACCACCTTCAACGTCCTGTCCGGCGTCTATCGGGCCACCTCCGGCACCGTCCACCTCGGCGAGCACGAACTCACCGGCCTGCCCCCGCACCGCATCGCCGAACTCGGCGTCGCCCGCACCTTCCAGAACCTCGCCCTGCCACCGCACGCCACGGTCGCCGACAGCCTGCTGCTCGGCCGGCACCGGCTGACCCGTGCGGGCTTCGTCGCGGCGGGCCTGCGCCTGCCGTCGGCGGCCCGCGAGGAACGCGCCCACCGTGAACGGGCCAGGGAGATAGCCGAGTTCGTCGGTATCGCCGATCAACTCGCCACCCCCACCGGCTCGTTGCCCTACGGCGCGCAGAAGCTCGCCGAACTCGCCCGCGCCCTGTGCATGGAGCCGCGGCTCCTCCTCCTCGACGAGCCCGTCGCCGGCATGACCGCCGACGAACGCCGCCGCACCGCCGCCGTCATCGCGGGCGTCCGCGACAGCCTCGGCATCTCGATCGTCCTGGTCGAACACGACATGGGCGTCGTCATGCGGCTCGCCGACGAGGTGACCGTCCTCGACTTCGGCCGCCGCATCGCGGGCGGGCCCCCGGAGCGCGTGCAGAACGACCCGGCGGTCGTCCAGGCATACCTGGGCGCGCCCGACGACTCGCGGGACCACACCGGAGGGGCCGTATGACCACGTTTCTCGAACTCCTCATCAACGGCGTCTCCATGGGCTCCGTCTACGCCCTCATCGCGCTCGGCTTCGTCGTCATCTTCCGGGCCACCGAGGTTGTCAACTTCGCCCACGCTTCGCTGCTGCTCGCCGGCGGCTACGTCATCGCGTCGCTCCACGACAACATCGGGTTCTGGCCCGCCGTCGGTGTCGGCATCGCGGCCGCGGCCGTCGTCGGCGCCGCCGTCGAGTTCCTCGTGATGCGGCGCTACCGGGGACGCGACCACAGCGTCCTCGCCATCGTCACCATCGGCGTCGACATCCTCCTGACCACCGAACTCACCCGCCGCCTCGGCACGGACGTGCTCGCCATGGGGGACCCGTGGGGCGATGCCGTGCTCACCGTCGGCGGGGTCTCCATCGCACACACCCGGATCGCCGCGCTCGCGGCGGCGGCCCTGCTCATCACCGCGTTCCTGCTCACGTTCCGCTACACCTCGTGGGGCGTCGCGATGCGCGCCGCCGCCGAGAGCAGCGAGACCGCCGCGCTGATGGGCGTACGGCTCGGGCGGGTGTCGCTCGGCGCATGGGCGGTGGCGGGCGGGCTCGCGGCCGTCGCGGCGCTGTTCCTGACCGTGTTCCCGACGCCGGGCCTCGAACGGGCCACGTCACTGGCCGCGTTGAAGGCCTTCCCCGCCGCGATCCTCGGTGGGCTCGACTCCACCACCGGCGCGCTCGTCGGCGGCCTCATCGTCGGCGTCACCGAGTCCCTCGCCGCCGGCTACCAGAGCGAACTCGCCTTCATGGGCCGCGGCCTCGGCGACCTCGCGCCCTATCTCGTGATGACCGTGATCCTGCTGCTGCGGCCCTCGGGGCTCTTCGGGACGAAGGAGCTCGCCCGTGTCTGACGTACTCGCCTCGGATGCCACACGAGCCAAGCCACGCACTACGTACGGCAGTTCACTTCGCGTCCTCCTCTCGCGACGCCGTACGTACGTCATCGCGGCCTGCGCCCTCCTGCTGCTCGCCCTGCCGTTCTACCTGGAGCGCTTCTGGTTGCAGGCGGGCCTGTTCGCCATGGCCGCCGCCATCGGTGCCATCGGGCTCAACCTGCTGACCGGCGCGACCGGGCAGCTCTCCATGGGCCACGCCTTCTTCCTCGCCGTCGGCGCCTACGGGTACTGCGTGTTCGCGGGGGAGCGGGGGCAGACCCTTAACGGGCTCGGCCTTCCGTCGTGGCTGGCCGCCGTGCTCGCGGTGCTCGTCGCGGGTGTCGCGGGCGGCCTGTTCAGCCCCATCGCGGGCCGCCTCAAGGGCGCGTACCTCGGCATCGCGACCCTCGCCCTGATCTTCATCGGGCAGCACGTCCTGTTCAACGCCGAGGACCTGACGGGCGGCGCGAACGGGCGCGACGTACCCGCCATGAGCCTGTTCGGCCTCACCTTCGACGAAAGTCAACTCACGGTCGCGGGCGTGCCGTTCGGCGCCTCCGAGAAGCTCTGGTACCTGGGCCTTCTGCTCACGCTCGGCTGCGGACTCTTCGCCCGCGGCGTGCTGCGCGGACGGCCGGGGCGCGCCCTCAACGCGATCCGCGACCACCGGATCGCGGCCGGGGTACTCGGCGTGCCGGTCGCCCGCTACCGCGGCTTCGTCTTCGTGCTGTCGTCGATGTATGCGGGCCTCGCGGGCGTCCTGCTCGCCCTGGTCTTCCAGCGCACCGTGCCCGACTACTTCGGCATCACGCTCTCCCTCGAATACCTCGCCATGATCGTCATCGGCGGCCTCGGATCCGTGGCGGGCGCCGTCGTCGGCGCGGCCTTCGTCTCGCTGCTGCCGCAACTGCTCACCCGCTACAGCGACGCCCTGCCCCTCGTCTCCGCCCCCGGCACGGGCGGTGTGGCCCCCGGCGAGGCGTCCCGCTATCTGTACGGCGCCGCCGTCGTGGCGGTGGTCCTTTTCCTACCCGGCGGACTTGTGCGGCTTTCCGCCCTGCGCGCCAGGAAACACCCTCAGGAGGACGCATGACCCGATCTCATTCGCACCGCCGCACCCGAACGCTCACGGTGACCGCCGTGGCCGCCCTGCTCGCGCTGACCGCCGCGTGCAGCTCCAAGGCCGAGGACGGCGGGGGCGGCGACAAGCAGAGCGCCGGCGGCATCAAGACCGGCAAGGGCATCACCGGCAAGACGATCAACCTCGGCGTCCTCACCGACATGACCGGCGTCTACGCGACGCTCGGCAAGAGCGTCACCCAGGCGCAGCAGCTGTACGTGAAGCAGTTCAACGCAGCGGGTGGCGCCTGCGGTTACAAGGCCAAGCTCACCGTGCGCGACCACGGCTACGACCCGCAGAAGGCCGTCGCCGGTTACACGGAGCTCTCACCCGACGTGCTCGGCTTCCCGCAGTTCCTCGGCTCGCCGTTCGTGGCCGCCGTCAAGAGCCGCATCGGCCAGGACAAGGCCCTCGTACTGCCGCAGGCCTGGTCGGCACACCTGCTCGGCAGCCCGTACGTGCGCGTCATCGGCTCGACGTACGACATCGAGACGATCAACGCGATCGACTTCCTGATGAAGGAGAAGGGCCTGAAGAAGGGCGACAAGCTCGGCCACGTCTACTTCGAGGGCGACTACGGCGAAAACGCGCTCCAGGGCTCCCAGTACATGGCGAAGGAGGCCGGGCTCACCGTCGTCGAGCAGAAGATCAAGCCGACCGACAACGACATGACCGCGCAGGTCTCCGCCCTGAAGAAGGCCGGCGTCAAGGGCGTCGTGATCAGCGCGGGCCCGCGCCAGGCGGCCTCCCTCGTCGGCGTCGCGGCCGCGGCGAAGCTGAACGCGCCCATCATCGGCAACAACTCGGCCTACTCTCCCCAGCTGTTGGGAACCCAGGCGGCCCCGGCCCTCCTGAAGAACTATTGGGTCGCCTCCCCGTCGCTGCCCATCGGCGCGGACACCCCGGAGGCGAAGAAGCTCGTCGCCGACTACAAGGAGGCGTACCCGAAGGACTCGCTCGACAACGGCGTCGTCGCGGGCTGGACCGCCGCGGCCGTGTTCGGCGAGGCCCTGAAGAAGGCCTGCGAGGGCAAGGACCTCACACGGGAGGGCGTCGACAAGGCCCTGTTGTCCCTGAGCGACTTCGAGAACGGCTTCGGCGTCACCCAGGACTTCAGCGCCCCGAAGGCCCCGTCCTCACACGAATCGGTGATCCTCCAGCCCGACAAGTCGGCGGTCGGCGGCATGAAGGTCGTCCGTCAGCCGTCCGAGTCCGAGGAGGCCAAGGGCTTTACACCCAAGGCGAGTTGACGACCGCGTGTATCGGCCGCGCCAGGCGCGCACGGCTGCGCCCGGCCCGGCCGATACACATACGGTCACCCCGAAAACACGTGGACCGCCGACACGTCGCCACGGGACACTCCGATGTCCGGCCCCACCTCACGGCCGGAAACCCACACCCCTCCAACACCCAAGGGACGGGATCGGATTGACCTCATTGCGCGAAGTGCCACCGAGCCGCGGTTCGGTACTGCTCGCACTCCGCTACTACGGACGGGAGCTGGCGCGGGCGCGCCGGTTCGCGGTCCCCGCGATGCTGCTGCCCGCGCTCGGCAACATCGGCCTCTTCTACCTGGCGCCGCTCGTCGTCGCCAAGCTCGTCGGCCACCTCGCCGACGGCGGCGAGCGCACCGTTCACGCGATGCTGCCGTACGTCCTCACCTTCGCCGGCGTGCTCCTTGCCGCCGAGGCGCTGTGGCGCATCGGATTCCACTGCATCAATCGGCTCGAGGCGGGCGCCATCTCGCGCCTGTACGTGATCGGCATGGACGAGCTGTACGCGAAGGACGCCACGTTCTTCCACGACAACTTCGCCGGCTCGCTCACCAAGCGCGTCCTGAGCTTCGCCTCCCGCTTCGAGGAGTTCGCCGACGTACTGATCTTCAACGTGATGGCCAGCTTCGTACCGATCATCTTCGGTTCGGTCGTGCTGTGGCGGTACGAGCCCTGGCTCGTCGTCGTACTCCTGGCGATGATCGCGATCACCGGCCTGTGCGTACGGCCCCTGATCCGGCGCCGCCAGAAGCTGGTCAACGCGCGCGAAGCGGCCTTCACCCACATGTCGGGGCACGTCGCCGACAGCCTGATGAACATGGAGACGGTCCGCGCCTTCGCCGCAGAGGAGCGCGAGGCCGCCGAGCACCGGGAGCGGGTCGCGGACGCGCGCGGCCACATCCTGCGGGCCTGGGACTACGGCAACCTGCGCGTGGACACCGTCGTCGCCCCGCTCTCCGTGCTGACCAACGCCGTCGGACTCCTGCTGGCCGTCGCCCTCGCGGGCCGCGGCCAGGGCGTCGAGGCGATCGTCGTCGCGTTCACGTACTTCAGCAACGCGACGCGGATCATGTTCGAGTTCAACCAGATCTACCGCCGCCTTGAGCGTGCCATGACGGAGGCGGCCCAGTTCACCGAGCTGCTGCGGGACGAGCCGAAGGTGCTCGACCCGGCCGAGCCCGAGGAGCCGCAGGAGACCTCGGCCGCCGCCGTCCGATTCGAGCGGGTCGCGTACACGCACGCGGGCGCGGAGCCGCTGTTCACCGGGCTCGACCTGACCGTGCCCGGCGGCACGCGGCTCGGCCTCGTCGGCCGCTCAGGAGGTGGCAAGACAACACTCACCCGGCTCCTCCTGCGGATGATGGACATCGACGGCGGCCGGATCCTGATCGACGGCCAGGACATCTCCAAGCTGCGCCAGGCCGACCTGCGGTCCCTGATCGCGTACGTCCCGCAGGACCCGGCCATGTTCCACCGCAGCCTGCGCGAGAACATCGCCTTCGCCCGGCCGGGGGCGAGCGCGGCGGAGGTCCGCGAGGCGGCGGAGGCGGCACACGTCGCCGAGTTCGCGGACGCGCTGCCGGAAGGGTTCGACACGATGGTCGGGGAGCGCGGCATCAAGCTCTCCGGCGGCCAGCGCCAGCGGGTCGCGCTCGCCCGCGCGATCCTGCGGGACGCCCCGATCCTCCTTCTGGACGAGGCGACCAGCGCGCTCGACTCGGAGAGCGAGCTGCTGGTACAGGAGGCGCTCTGGCGCCTCATGGAAGGCCGGACGGCCCTGGTGGTCGCCCACCGCCTCAGCACCGTGGCCGGCATGGACAACCTGGTCGTCCTCGACCACGGCCGCATCGTGGAACAGGGCACCCACGAGCACCTCCTCGCCGCCCACGGCACCTACGCCAAACTCTGGCACCACCAATCGGGAGGCTTCTTGCAAGAGGCCGCCTGAGGGCGGCACCGGTGCTGAGCCATACCGAGGGCGCTGCCCGCGCCGGGGCGCCGCCTTGCCCACCCTGCCGCCCAAGGCGGCAGATTGCCCAAGGCGCGACGGCGACGGTCAGCACCGGTATTTCAAGCCCCTGCGGCGATTGAGCAGCGGGGTCCGGGGCGGAGCCCCGAGGCGTCAACCACGGTGCCGGTGACACGTAAAAAGGCGGTGGGCCCGAAC